>CALNAL010000092.1 GCA_937874445.1 uncultured Acetobacteraceae bacterium
CCCTGGCGGGGCACGGGGCAGCGCCCCGGCCGGCGGCACGCCGGCACGTCGCACGGCGCCCCGGAGGCTCATCGGGATCAGGCGCGGCGGAAGATCAGTGAGGTATTGACCCCGCCGAAGGCGAAGTTGTTGCTCATCAGGTATTCGGTGTCGATCCGGCGCGGCGTGTCCATGAGGTAGTCGAGTTCGCCGCAGCGCGGATCGGGCGTGTGCAGGTTGGCGGTGGGCCAGAACAGGCCCTCGCGCAGCATCTCCAGCCCCAGCCAGGCCTCGATCGCCCCGCAGGCGCCCAGGGAATGGCCGAAATGGCCCTTCAGCGAATGGATCGGCACGGCGCGGCCGAAGGCGGCGCGGGTGGCCTGCGTCTCGGCGATGTCGCCGCCCTCGGTGGCGGTGCCGTGGCCGTTGACGATCCCCACCGTCCCGGCATCGATGTCGGCGTCGTCCAGCGCCAGCCGCAGCGTCTGCTCCATGGTGGCGGCGTTGGGCTGGGTGACGTGGGTGCCGTCGGAGTTGGTGGCGAAGCCGGCCAGCTCGCCGTAGATCGTCGCCCCGCGCGCCAGGGCGTGGGCGCGCTCCTCCAGCACCAGCGCGGCGCCGCCCTCGCCGATCACCAGCCCGTCGCGGCTGGCATCGTAGGGGCGCGAGGCATGGGCCGGGTCGTCGTGGCGCGTCGAGGTGGCGAACAGCGTATCGAACACGGCGGAATCGGTGATGTCGAGTTCCTCCGCCCCGCCGGCCACCATGGCGTCGGCGCGGTCGAGCAGGATCGCCTCCGCCGCGAAGCCGATCGCTTGGCTCGCCGAGGCGCAGGCGGCATTGGCGGGAATGAGCCGCCCGGTCAGTCCGAAGTGCACGCCCACGTTGACCAGCGCGGTATGGCTCATCATGCGGATGTAGCTGGTGGCGTTGAGATGCGCCGAGGTCCCCTCGCGCTTGAGTTCGTAAAAGCCGAGCACCGCGTCGGGCGAGCCGAAGGAGGAGCCGAAGGCCGCCCCCACCCGCCCCGCGCGCAGGCAGGGCGCGCCCAGCAGCCCGGCGGAGTCCAGCGCCCGTTCGGCGGAGAACACGGCAAAGCGCGCCACCCGTCCCATGCTGCGCAGCGCCTTGCGCGGATAGCGGTCCTCCACCGAGAAGTCGGGCACCGGCGCGCCCAGCCGGGTATTGACCGAGGCGAAGCGGTCCCAGTCGGGCATGCGCACCACCCCGGTGCGTCCCGCGGCGAGGGCCGCGCGGATGGTGGGCCAGTCGCTGCCCAGCGCGGTGACGCCGCCCAGGCCGGTCACCACCACCCGGCGCGCCTGCGGGCATCTCACAGCATGCCCCCGTTCACGCCGATCACCTGGCGCGTCACGTAGGAGGCGGCCGGCGAGCAGAGAAAGCCGACCACATCGGCCACCTCTTCGGGCTGCCCGGCGCGGCGCATCGGCACCAGGGCGGCCACCTGCTCGGGGGGGATCGCCTCGGTCATGGCAGTGGCCACCAGCCCCGGTGCCACCGCGTTGACGGTGATGCCCCGCCGCGCCAGCTCCACCGCGAGCGACTTCACCGCCCCGATCAGCCCGGCCTTGGCGGCGGCGTAGTTGGTCTGGCCGCGATTGCCCGCCACCCCCGAGACCGAGGAGAGGGCGACGATCCGCCCGCCGTCGCGCAGATGGATCATCGGCATCACCAGAGGATTGAGCACGTTGAAGAAGGCGTCGAGATCGGTGCGCAGAACCGCGTCCCAGTCCTCCCCGCTCATGGCGGGAAAGGCGGCGTCGCGGACGATGCCGGCGTTGAGCACCACGGTGTGGAAGGCGCCCCCGGCCGCGATCTCCGCCTCCAGCGCGGCGCGGCAGGCGGCGCGGTCGGCCACGTCGCAGCCGAGCGCCTCCGCCGTGCCCCCGGCGGCGCGGATTTCGGCCACCACGGCGGCGGCGGCGACGGGGTCGTGCCCGTAATGCACCACCACCGCGAAGCCGTCGGCGGCCAGGCGCCGGGCGATGGCCCGGCCGATCCCCCGGCTGGCACCCGTCACCAGGGCCCGCCGCGTCATGGCGCCGCCTCCGGGGCCGGCTGGAACACGGTGAGCTGCGCCTCGGCCACGGTCTCGCCGGCGGCGGAGATGGTGCAGGCGAAGGCGGCCATCTCCGGCTCGCGCAGCACCACCCGCGCGCTCACCGCCAGAGTCTCGCCGGGGCGGAACCAGGCGCGGCTGGCGGAAAAATTGCGCGTCCCGAGCAGATAGCCGACCCGCACCGCCCGGCCGGCGGCGCGCGCCTCCAGCCCGGCGAAGAGGCCGCAGGTCTGGGCCATGTATTCCAGCCCGACATGCGCCGGCACGCCGCGTCCGGCCACGCCATAGGGGGAATCCGCGCGGATGCGCACCGTGGCGGCGGCGCCGGAGGCATCGCCGGAAGTCACCGCATCGAGCAGCACGGCGGCGGGGCCGTGCGGCAGCAGGGCCTCGGGGGGGGGAAAGCCGTTCATGATGGATCTCCCCCCGCCAGCACCGCGACGACATTGGCGCCGCCGAAGCCGAAGGTGGCGCACAGCACCGCCCGTCCCGGCGCCAGTCGCGCCCCGGGCTGCGTGAAGGCCAGCGCCGGCAGCTCCGGGTCGGCCGCGCCGTCCCACAGATGCGGCGGCAACGGGTGCCCCGGCGTGACGAGGCTCAGCCAGCCCAGGCCGATCCCCACCCCGCCTGCCGCCCCCAGCAGATGGCCGGTGAGCGGCTTGGTGGAGGCACAGGACACCGCGGTGCCGAACACCTCCGCCATCGCCCGGCTTTCCGCCGCATCGTTGAGCGGGGTCGCGGTGCCGTGCAGGTTGATCGCGCCGATCGCGTCGGGGGCGAGCCCGGCGTCGTCCAGCGCCCCGCGCAGGGCGGCGACAACGCCGATCCCCGCCGGATCGGGGGCGGTGGGATGGTGGGCGTCGGAAGTTTCGGCGATGCCGGACAGCACCACCGGACCGGGGTCGGGCGAGAGCAGGAAGGCCGATGCCCCCTCGCCGATGGTGATGCCGCAGCGATGCCGGCTGAACGGATTGCAGCGCCCCGGCGCCAGCGCGCCCAGCGAGTCGAAACCGGCCAGCGTGGTCAGGCAGAGCGTGTCGGCCCCGCCCACCCCGGCGGCATCCACCACCCCCGC
>CALNAL010000093.1 GCA_937874445.1 uncultured Acetobacteraceae bacterium
CGAGATCTGCGCATGTCTCGTGGGCTCGGAGATGTGTATAAGAGACAGGCGCTACCCCGCGCTTCTGGAGCGGGTCGCCGACGTCCTCGGCTCCGCGCCCCCCCTGGCCGACTACCTCACCCGCACGCCCGAGGCCCTGGAGGGCCTGCTGGGCTCGTCCCGGCCCCACGGCATCCTGCGCACGCTGCGCAGCCGCCTGGCCGACGCCGGCGACCTCGAGGAGAGCCTCGACATCATCCGCGCGACGGTGCGCCAGGAGGATTTCTCGACCTCCATCGCCACCCTGGAGGGCCGCCTGGATGCCGACCGCGCCGGCGAGGCCCGCGCGCGGCTGGCCGATGCCGCGCTGATCACCCTTCTGCCGCGGGTCCTGGCCGATTTCGCCTCCCGCTTCGGCCGGGTGCGCGGCGGCGGACTGGCCGTCGTGGTGCTGGGCAAGGCCGGCTCGCGGGAAATGATGGCCGGCTCGGATCTCGACCTGATGTTCATCTACGACCACCCCGCCGCGGTGGCCGAGAACGGCGTCATCGAGAGCAGCGGAGGCCGCGGCCGGCGGCGCCTGCCCGCCAGCCAGTGGTTCATCCGCGCCGTGCATGCCTTCGTCGCGGCCCTGACGGCGCCCGACGCGGCCGGGCCGATGTTCGACATCGACATGCGGCTGCGCCCGTCCGGCAACAAGGGCCCGGTGGCAATCTCGCTCGCCTCCTTCGAGCGCTACCACGCCGCCGACCGCGAGCATGGCGGGGCGTGGACCTGGGAGCGCATGGCCCTGACCCGCGCGCGGGTGGTCGCCGGCCCGGCCCCGCTGCGCCGCCGGGTCGAGGCGGCCATCGCGGCGGCCATCGCCCACGCGGCCCCGCCCGGGCAGGTCCGCGCCGATACCGCGGCGATGCGGGCCCGCCTGCTGCGCGACCTGCCGTCCGCGGGTCCCTGGGACGTCAAGCTGCGGCCGGGCGGGCAGATCGAGGTGGAATTCATCGTCCAGGCCCTGCAGCTGATCCACGCCGCCGCGGGCGCCGCCACCTCCCCGGTCCGGCATCCGGCCACCCGCGACGCCATCGGCGCGCTGCGGGAGGCGGGGCTGCTGCCGGCAGAAGCTGCCGCCCGGCTGATTGCGGCAGATCGCCTCTGGCGCACGATCCAGGGCATCCTGAGGATCACCCGCGGCCACACGATGGCCGGCGAGCCCTCCGGGGCGGCCGTGACAGCCCTGCTGCGGGCCGTCGCCTCCCTGGAAATTGTCCCCGGCCCGGTTGATCTGGCGGCATTGCGCACCACCATGGAAACGTGCGCGCAACAGGTGCGCACGGCTTTTGTTCAGTTGATTGGAGAGGTCCCACCATGACCGTTCAGCCCGGCGATCCCGCACCCGCCTTCACCTTGCCGGCCAGCGGGGGCCGCACGGTCGCCAGCACCGCGCTGGAGGGACACCCCTACATCCTCTACTTCTATCCCAAGGCCAACACCTCCGGCTGCACCAAGGAGGCCTGCGCCTTCCAGGAGGCCCTGCCACAGCTGGGCAAGCTCGGCCTGGACGTCATCGGCGTCTCTCCCGATGCGATGAAGCCCATCGAGAACTTCGCCGCGAAATACGGCCTCACCTTCCCCCTCGCCTCCGACGAGGACCACACGGTCGCCCAGGCCTATGGGGTCTGGGTCGAGAAATCGATGTACGGCCGCAAATACATGGGAATCGAACGGTCCACCTTCCTGATCGACAAGCAGGGCCGCATCGCACACGCCTGGCGCAAGGTCTCGGTCACCGGCCACGCCGAGGAAGTGTCCCAGGCCGCCGCGGCCCTCTGAGGGTTCTGTCCGGGGAAGGCGCAGGCGAAGGAAGGTCTTCTTTTCCTGAAGGAAAAGAAGCAAAAGGACTTTATTCTTTT
>CALNAL010000094.1 GCA_937874445.1 uncultured Acetobacteraceae bacterium
GCCGGCGGCGGGCGGGCGGGGCCACGGGGTGCTGCTGTTCCTCGGCACCCCCGCCTACCCGCCCCTCCTCGCCCTGCTGGAGGATGCGCCCCCGGTCATCGCGCTCGCCGGACGGCTGGAGGTGCTGGAGCGCCGGACGGTCGGCATGGTGGGCAGTCGCAATGCATCTACCAATGGGCTGTACATGGCGGAACACATGGCTGGGGATTTTGCCGCCGCCGGGCTGGCGGTGGTCTCGGGTCTGGCGCGCGGCATCGACGCCGCCGCCCACACCGGGGCCCTGCGTACGGGGGTGACCATCGCCTGCATCGCCGGCGGGCTCGACCGCCCCTATCCGCCGCAGAACGTCGCGTTGCAGGCGCGCATCGCCGAATGCGGCGCGGTGCTCACCGAGGCGCCGCCCGGCACGGTGGCGCAGGCCCGCCTCTTTCCCCGCCGCAACCGGCTCATCGCGGGGCTCTCGCTGGGAGTGGTGGTGGTCGAGGCGGCGTTGCGCTCGGGCAGCCTGATCACCGCGGAAATGGCCCAGGAGGCCGGCCGCGAGGTCTATGCGGTGCCCGGCTCGCCGCTCGACCCGCGTGCGCGGGGCACCAACGACCTGATCCGCCAGGGCGCCCGCCTGGCGGAAACCGCCGCCGAGGTCATCGCCGATCTGCCACTCTCTCCGGCGGCGGGGGACGCGGCCGGCCCGCTGTTCCGGCGCCCCCGTCTCAGCGAGGCCCAAGCTCCTCTCGCGACTCAGGAAGAGGCTCCCGACGAGGCGCAGGTCGCAGCCCGTCTGCTGGAGCTGATGAGCCCCGCCCCCACCGATATCGACGCCCTGATCCGCGCCGCCGGGCTGCCCGCCGCCCTCGTCATGGGAGCCCTGCTGAGCCTCGAGGTGGCGGGGCGGATCGAGACCCTGCTCGGGAACAAGGTTGCATTGCTGGCCGATCCCGGTCATTAGCCCCCTCCCGATGCCAAAGTTTTCTCCGGCGGGCCTGCCCCGGAGGAAAGCCAGGGTGGCAGGCCGTGCGCGAGAACAGAACCGTATGCCGGACGTTGTCGTCGTCGAATCGCCCGCAAAGGCGAAGACCATCAACAAATACCTGGGCGACCACTTCACTGTGGTGGCCAGCTTCGGGCATGTCCGCGACCTGCCGCCGCGCGACGGCAGCGTGCGCCCCGAGGACGGCTTCTCCATGGACTGGGAGGCCGACGAGCGCGGCCTGCGCCAGATCGCGGCGATCGCCAAGGCGCTCAAGGGCGCACACACCCTCTATCTCGCCACCGACCCCGACCGCGAGGGAGAGGCCATCTCCTGGCATGTCCAGGCGATGCTCGCCGAACGCGGCGCGCTGAAGGGACTCGCGGTCAAGCGCATCACCTTCAACGAGATCACCCGCAGCGCGGTGCGCTATGCGCTGGAGCACCCGCGCGAACTCGACATGCCGCTGATCGAGGCCTATCTGGCCCGCCGCGCGCTGGACTATCTGGTGGGCTTCACCCTCTCGCCGGTGCTGTGGCGCAAGCTGCCCGGCAGCCGCAGTGCCGGACGGGTGCAGTCGGTGGCGCTGCGCCTGGTGTGCGAGCGCGAGGCGGAGATCGAGACCTTCCGCCCCCGCGAATACTGGACTCTCGATGCCGCCTTCCTCACCCCGGCCCAGGCCCCCTTCACCGCCCGGCTGATCGAACTCGACGGCAAGCGCCTCGGCCAGTTCGACCTGCCCGATACGGCCGCCGCCGAGCGGGCGCGCGCCGCCGTCGCGGCCGGGCGCTACAGCGTCGCCTCGGTGGAGCGCAGGCGGGTCAAGCGCCACCCGCAGCCGCCCTTCACCACCTCCACGCTGCAGCAGGAGGCCTCGCGCAAGCTCGGCTTCGGCGCGCAGCAGACCATGCGCCTCGCCCAGCAGCTCTACGAGGGCGTGGACATCGACGGCGACACCATCGGCCTCATCACCTACATGCGAACCGACGGCGTGCAGATGGCCCAGGAGGCGATCATCGCCATCCGCGGCCACATCGGCGAAAGCTACGGCGCACCCTACGTGCCTGCCGCGCCGCGCGCCTATTCCACCCGCGCAAAGAACGCCCAGGAAGCGCACGAGGCCATCCGCCCCACCGATGTCTCCCGTCTGCCGGAGGCGGTGGCGCGCTACCTCAACCCCGAGCAGCGCCGCCTCTACGAGCTGGTGTGGAAGCGCGCCGTGGCCAGCCAGATGCAGTCGGCGGAGTTCGACCAGGTCAGCGTGGACGTGGCCGACGCCACGCCCCAGGGGCCGGTGCTGCGCGCCACCGGCTCGATCCTCGCCTTCGACGGCTTTCTCAAGCTCTACCGCGAGGACATCGACGACGCCGCCTCCGATGACGAGGAGGGCCGCATGCTGCCGCCGATGCGCGAGCGCGACCCCCTCGCCCATCCCCCCGGCACGGAATGGCTCAAGCCGGAGCAGCACTTCACGCAGCCGCCGCCGCGCTATTCCGAGGCGAGCCTGGTCAAAAAAATGGAGGAGCTGGGCATCGGCCGGCCCTCCACCTACGCCTCGATCCTCTCGGTGCTGCAGGAGCGCAACTACGTGCGCCTCGACCGCCGCCGCTTCGTGCCCGAGGATCGCGGCCGGCTGGTGACGGCCTTCCTGGTGAGCTTCTTCAACCGCTATGTCGATACCGGCTTCACCGCCGGGCTGGAGGAGCAGCTCGACGACATCTCCGGCGGCCGGGCCGACTGGCGGCGCGTAATGGCGGCGTTCTGGGAGGCGTTCTCCCACGCCGTCGCGCAAACCCGCGACCTCAAGATCAGCGACGTCATCGCCGCCCTCGACCGCGACCTCGGCGAGCATTTCTTCACCCCCCACGAGGACGGCTCGGACCCGCGCCTCTGCCCGGCCTGCGGCAAGGGGCGCCTGGGACTCAAGCTGGGGCGGCACGGCGCCTTCATCGGCTGCTCGAACTACCCCGACTGCTCCTATACCCGCCCCCTCGCGGTGGAGAGCCCCGGCAGCGACGCCGCCACCCTCAAGGAAGGCACCCGCGTGCTCGGGCGCGACTCCAAGAGCGGCGAGGAGGTCACGGTGCGCCGCGGCCCCTACGGGCTTTATGTCCAGCTCGGCGAGCAGGCGGAGGGCAGCAAGGTCAAGCCGCGCCGCACCAGCCTGCCGCGCGGGATGGACGGCGCCACCATCACCCTCGACCAGGCGCTCGGCCTGCTCTCCCTGCCGCGCGTGGTGGGCCCCCATCCCGAAACCGGCGAGACCATCGAGGCCGGGCTCGGCCGCTTCGGCCCCTACGTGAAGATGGGAGCGGTGTTCGCCTCGCTGGAACGCGGCGACGACGTGCTGGTGATCGGGCTGAACCGGGCGGTGGAGCTGCTGGCACGCAAGCTGGCCTCGGTGCGCGCCCTGGGCACGACGGCGGGCGGCGAGGCGGTGCTGGTGCGCAAGGGCCGGTTCGGCCCCTATGTGCAGCAGGGCAACCGGGTGGCCAACCTGCCGCGCGAGATGGCCATGGACGACATCACCCTGGCCCAGGCCGAAGCGCTGGTCGCCGAGAAGGGCAAGGAACTCAAGCGCCGCGGCGCCGCCAAGGGAGCCGCCAAGAAGGCTCCGTCGAAGGCGGCGAAGAAGTCCGCCGCGCCCAAGGCGGCGGCTTCCGGCACCGAGGCCGCCGGGAAGGCGCCGAAAAAGGCAGCTCCGAAGAAGGCCGTTGCGAAGAAGGCGGCCACGAAAAAGACGGCCAGAAAGGCGCCCGCGAAGAAGGCGGCGCCGGACAGCCCCTCCTGAACGCTCTTCGCTGCCTGCGCGGCCTCCGGGGCCGGGCCCCGGGGCCGGCGGCCGCGGCCGCCAGCCGGGGGGGGGCGGG
>CALNAL010000095.1 GCA_937874445.1 uncultured Acetobacteraceae bacterium
CCGCCGAACGGGTCCGCGTCAGCCCTTATCTGGTGGCGCTCGCGGCGGTGGTGGTGGCGACCCTGATCGGCCAGGGCCTGCGCCAGGCGCTGGCGCCGGGCAGCGTCGGGCTGGCCTATCTCACCGCGGTGCTGGCGGTGGGGGCGGCCTTCGGCCTCGGCCCCTCGCTGCTCGCCTGCGTGGCCTCGGTGGCCAGCTACAACTTCTTCTTCCTCCCCCCGCTCTACACCTTCACCGTCGCCGACCCGGAGAACGTGGCGGCGCTGGTGTTCTTCCTGCTGGCCGCGTTGATCGCGGGCAATCTCGCCGCCCGCGTGCGCGCCCAGGCGCTCGCCGCCCGTGCCCGCGCGCGCACCACCGAGCAGCTCTCCCAGTTCAGCCGCAAGCTCGCCGGCATCGCCGGGCTGGATGACCTGCTGTGGGCGCTGGCCTACCAGATCGCGGCCATGCTGGAGGTGCGCGTGGTGGTGCTGCTGCCCGAGGGGGAGGAGCGCATCGCCGTGCGTGCCGGCTACCCGCCGGAGGATGCGCTCGACGAGGCCGACCTCGCCGCCGCCACCTGGTGCTGGCGCCACCTGCGCCCCGCCGGGCGCGGCGCCGACACCCTGCCGGGCGCGCGCCGGCTGTTCGTGCCGCTGCGCACCGCCGCCGGGGCGGTGGGGGTGGTGGGCATCGACCGCGACGGCCCCGACTCCGACCCGCTGCGCGCCCCCCCGCTGCTCGACCCGGCGCACCGCCGCCTGCTCGATGCGCTCACCGACCAGGCGGCGGTGGCGATCGAGCGTGTGCATCTCGCCGCCGAGGTGGAGGCGGCGCAGGTGCGCGCCGAGGCCGAGCGGCTGCGCGTGGCCATGCTCACCTCGCTCTCGCACGACCTGCGCACGCCGCTCGCGGCCATCCTCGGCGCGGCCTCCTCGCTACAGAGCTACCGCGCGCTGCTCGGCGAGGCCGACCGCGACGCGCTGCTGGCGACCATCCGCGAGGAGGCGGAGCGGCTCAACCGCTTCGTCGGCAACCTGCTCGACATGACGCGCCTGGAATCCGGTGCGATGGCGCCGCGGCTGGAGGCGCTCGACCCCGGCGAGGCGATCGGTGCCGCCCTGGAGCGGACCCGGCGGCTGCTCGCCTCCCACAAGGTGGTCCTCGATCTGCCCGCCGACCTGCCGCCGGCGCGGCTCGATGCAGTGCTGTTCGAACAGGTGCTGTTCAACCTGCTCGACAACGCCGCAAAATACGCGCCCGCCGGCAGCACCGTGACGGTGCGGGCGGTGGCGGATGTCCCCGCCGGGCGGCTGGTCGTGCAGGTGCTCGACGAGGGGCCGGGGATTCCGCAGGAGGAGCTGGAGCGCGTGTTCGACAAATTCCATCGCGTGCGGGGGCTGGACCGCCAGCGGGCCGGCACCGGGCTGGGGCTCGCCATCTGCCGCGGCTTCGTCGAGGCCATGGGCGGGAGCATCGTGGCGGCCAACCGCTCCGACCGCGCCGGGGCGGTGTTCACCCTCACGCTGCGGCTGGCGGAGGCGGCATGACCGGCCCCGTTCCCGTGGTGCTGGTGGTGGACGACGAGCCGGCGATCTGCCGCCTGCTGCGCATGAGTCTGGGGGTGCAGGGCTGGAAGGTGGAGGAGGCCGCCACCGCCGCCGCCGCCCTCGCCCGCATCGCCGCCGGCCCGCCCGATGTGGTGGTGCTCGACCTCGGCCTGCCCGACCGTGACGGGCTGGAGGTGATCGCCGAGGTGCGCCGGACCAGCGCGGTGCCGATCGTGGTGCTTTCCTCGCGCGAGACCGAGCAGGCCAAGGTCGCCGCCCTCGACCTCGGCGCCGATGACTACGTGACCAAGCCCTTCGGCATGGAGGAATTGACGGCCCGTCTGCGCACCGCGCTGCGTCACCGCCTGGCCCGCGAGGGGGCCGCGCCCACCTTCAACAGCGGCGACCTCGCGGTGGATCTGGTGCGCCGCCAGGTGCGGGTGGGCGGCGCGGAGGTGAAGCTTTCGCCGCGCGAATGGGATATCCTCGCCCTGCTGGTGACCCACGCCGGACGGGTGCTGACCCACCGCTTCCTGATGGAGCGCCTGTGGGGGCCGGATGCCGACGTGCAGCAGCTGCGCGTGTACATCCGCCAGCTGCGCCAGAAGATCGAGGCGGAGCCCGACCGGCCCCGCCATGTCGTGACCGAGACCGGGGTGGGCTACCGGCTGGTGGTGGAAGAGACGACACCGTGACCCTGCAAGAGCTGATCGCCCCGCAACACGTGCTGGCCGGGCTGGACGTGCCCGACAAGCCGGCCCTGCTGGCCGAGCTGGCCCGGCGGATCGCCCCCGCGATCGGGCGCGAGGCCGCCGAGGTGGTGCGCGTGCTCGCCGCCCGCGAGGCGCTGGGGTCCACCGGGGTGGGCGGAGGAATCGCCCTGCCGCATGCCCTGCTGGCCGGCCTGGCGCAGCCCGTGGGCCTGCTGGCCCGGCTCGCGGCGCCGGTGGCCTTCGAGGCGGTGGACGGCCGGCCGGTCGATCTGGTCGCCCTGCTGCTCAGTCCGGATCCCGATGGGCGAGGGGAGGCCCACCTGCACGCCCTCGCGGCCCTCTCGCGCCGCCTGCGCACCGCCCCGGTCGCCGACGCCTTGCGCGCCGCCGCGGACGCCCCGGCGATGTACGCGGCCCTGATGGCCGGGTGAAACCGGACGCGCTCCCGCGATCGCGGCGGGGAGGCGCAAGGGGAGGGAAGGCGAAGTCAAGGTCTTCTTTTCCTGAAGGAAAAGAAGCAAAAGGACTTTATTCTTTTGGCTC
>CALNAL010000096.1 GCA_937874445.1 uncultured Acetobacteraceae bacterium
CCCCCCCCCCCCGCGCCGGCCCGCGCGGGCGGGGCGCGCCGGCGGGCGGGGCGGAGCGAGCCTGTCCCCCGGGTGAGGCCCCAACTCTATGCGCCGGAGCGGAGCAACCGCAACCGGGGGGCGGAACACGGAGAGCCGGGCCGGGCCCTTGCACACGGCGCAACCCGCAGTTGACGCCAGCCGGCCCGGGCGGCACACCAGGAACACTCTAGTTCGTAGGAGAATCGAAATGCGGCGTTTGTGGACCTTCGCCCTGCTGGCAGCCCTGGCCGCCTGCGCCGACATGGGCGGTCCGACCGCTCCGAAATATCCGGTGTTCTTCGGCGGCTGGTCGACGAGCCTCGACGACTCGGCCCGATCCGTCGTTGCCCAGGCCGCCCAGGACGCCAAGGCCCAGCCCGCGGCCGTGGTGACGGTGCAGGGGTATTCCGACCCCGTGGGCGCCCCGGACGACAATATTGCCATCTCGCGGGCCCGCGCCCAGACGGTGGCCGACACCCTGGCGCGTGATGGCGTGCCCCAGACGCGCATCCGGGTCGTCGCGCACGGCTCGGTGCCCTTCGTGTTCGACTCCCAGGAATCACGCCGTGTGGTGATCTCGCTCGACACGCCGTGACCCGTGCCTGACGGCAATTTTTCCGCGGGAGCCGCACCGCTCGACGTGCTGCGGCAGGTGTTCGGCTTTCCGGCCTTCCGAGGCCTGCAGCAGGAGGTGGTGGAGCACATCGTCGGCGGCGGGGACGCCCTGGTGCTGATGCCCACCGGCGGGGGCAAGAGCCTCTGCTATCAGGTGCCCGCCCTCTGCCGGCTCGGCACCGCCGTGGTAATCTCCCCGCTGATCGCCCTGATGGACGACCAGGTGGCGGCCCTGCGCCAGCTCGGCATCGCCGCCGGGGCCCTGCACTCCGATCTGGAGCCGGAAGAGGCGCGCCAGGTCGGCCAGGACCTCGATGCCGGGCGGCTCGACCTGCTCTACGTCTCCCCCGAGCGCGCGCTCAGCCCCGGCACCCTGGAGCGGCTGCAACGCCGGCGTCTCGCGCTGATCGCCATCGACGAGGCCCATTGCGTCAGCCAGTGGGGGCATGAGTTCCGCCCGGAATACCGCGAGCTTGCCCAGCTCGGCGCCGTCTTCCCCGGCGTGCCGCGTGTCGCCCTGACCGCCACCGCCGACCGGCGCACCCGCGAGGACATCCTGGCCGCCCTGGCGCTGCCCCAGGCCCAGGTGTTCGCGGCCTCCTTCCACCGGCCCAACCTCCACCTCGCCTGTGCCCCCAAGACCACCGAGATCGGCCAGCTTCTCGAAGTGCTGGCCCGCCATCGCAACGCGGCGGGGATCGTCTATTGCGGCAGCCGCGCCAAGACCGAGCGCATGACCGCCTCGCTGCAGACCCGCGGGGTGGCGGCGCTGGCCTTCCACGCCGGCATGCCCGCCGGGGCCAAGCGTGCCGCCCTGGCCCGTTTCCGCTCCGGCGAGGCGGTGGTGATGGTGGCCACCATTGCTTTCGGGATGGGCATCGACCGGCCCGACGTGCGCTTCGTCGTCCATCTCGACATGCCCGACAGCCCCGAGGCCTACTACCAGCAGATCGGCCGCGCCGGACGCGACGGCGACCCCGCCGAGACCCTGCTGCTCTACGGCGGCGAGGACATCGCCCGCGCGCGGCACTGGTTGGCCCAGTCCAGCGCCCCGGAGGGGCAGCGCGAGGTGATGCGCCAGCGGCTGGAGGCGATGATCGGGCTGACCGAGACCGCCGCCTGCCGCACCCGCACGCTGCTCGCCTGCTTCGGGGAGGAGCTGGGGCACGATTGCGGGCACTGCGACAACTGCGACCATCCGGCGAAGACCTTCGACGGCACCATCGAGGCGCAGAAGGTGCTTTCCGCGGTCTGGCGCACCGGGCAGCGCTTCGGGGCGCGCCACGTGGTCAACGTGCTGCTGGGCAAGAGCACCGACGCCGTGGTGCGCTACCAGCACGAGAAGCTGCCCACCTTCGGCGTCGGCGCCGACCGGCCGGAGGGGTTCTGGCGCGGCGTGATCCGCCAGCTCATCGCCCGCGGGGTGATGGGAATCGAGGTGGACCCCGACGCGGGGCGCATCTCCCACCTCAGCATGGACAGCGACAAGGCCCGGCCCATCCTGCGCGGCGAGGAGCGCGTGGTGCTGCGCGAGGAGCTGGCGCGGCCAAAGCCCTCACGCTCGGCCCGGGTGCTGGCGCGGGCCGCGGCGGGCGAGGCGGATTCGGAGCTGTTCGAGGCCCTGCGCGCCTGGCGCAGCGAGGAGGCCACCGAACAGAGCGTGCCCCCCTACATCATCTTCCACGACAGCGTGCTGCGCGAGATCGCCGCGGTGGAACCGATCAGTCTCGACGAGCTGGCCGAGATCAAGGGCGTGGGCGGCTCGAAGCTGGCCCGCTACGGCGCCGCCGTGCTTGACGTGGTTCGCAAGCGGCGGGGCTGAAGCCCGCCTCGGGAAAGGCCTCCGCAAGGCAAGCAAGGAAGGTGTTCTTCTTTCGAGAAAGAAGAACCAAGAAAGCTTTGTCCGTTAAGGGCTCCGCGCCTGTGGCAGACGCGGAGTCAAACGAACAAAGTCCTTTTTGCTTTTTTCCGGAAGGCAGAAAGAAGCCTTTCTTCCCGACGGAAGACCGCGCGAACCGGATATCAGTCCTGGGCGCTGCCGGCGCGGGAATGGTTGGCGGCGACCGGGGCGGACAGGGAGCCGCCGAGGATGGCATCCGCGTCCAGGGCCAGGTTGCGGCGCACGACGCCGTCGTTGCCGAGCGCGGGGGTGGGCTGGCCGTCCACGATCACCTCGGTGCCGCCGGCGTTGCCGGTGGTCATCAGCAGCTGGCCGGGAGCCTTGCCGGGAGGCACGGCCCAGGTCTCGCCGTTGCGCAGCACGCGGTTGAGCAGCACGCGTCCCTGGCGATCACGCACCTGCACCCAGGAATCGGCCCGCGCGTGCAGGACGATGCGGGTGCCCTCTGGCAGGGGGGGCAGGCCGGCGCCGGGGGGAACGACGGTGGTGGCGGCCGCGAGCGGCGGACCAT
>CALNAL010000097.1 GCA_937874445.1 uncultured Acetobacteraceae bacterium
GCGTTGCGGGTTTCGGTGGCGGCGAGTTCGGCCTGGAGGTTGGCGTTGAGGTTGGCGGCGTCGGGCGGGGCGGCGTGCTTGGCCGTCTCCAGCGCGGTGTTGATCTCGGCCTGGGCGGCGGCATGCGCCTCGCGGGCGGCCTGGGTCGCGCTGGCGACGGCCACGTCGGCCTTGCCCTTGGCCTGCTGCGCGACGTCCAGGTCGTGACGGATGGTCTCGGCGCGCGTCTGCAGCACCTCGGCCACCTGCGGCAGCGCCCAGCGCTTGAGCAGCAGGTAGAGCACGAAGAAGATGATCGCCAGCCACACCACCTGCGCGGTGGTGAGCGGATTGGCGAAATCGAGCTGCGGCACGCCCACCGACTTCTCCGCGGCCTGCGCCACGGAGAAGTCACCCGGCAGAACGGCACCCGCCAGCAGCAGGCAGCCCGACAGGCTCAGGAGGCGCCCCACGGCGCCGACGCGCTCGCGCACGGCCACACCTGTACGATCAGGTGAAGAGGATGATGATGGCCATCACCAGGGCGAACAGGCCGGTGGCCTCGGTCAGGGCGAAGCCGAGCAGACCGATGGAGAACACCTGCTGGCGGGCCGAGGGGTTGCGGGCCACCGAGGCCACCAGGGAGGCGAACACCTGGCCGATGCCAAGGCCGACGCCGGCCAGGGCGATCATCGCAATGCCGGCTCCAAGAGCCTTCGCGGCGACAGGATCCATGGGAGAAGTCCCTCTACTTTGTGGGGTTGGAAAGAATTCCGGGCACCTGCCCGGCGCGTGGCGGTGGCACCTTCGTCAGTGGAGATGCACCGCGTCGTGCAGGTAGATGCAGGTGAGGATGGCGAACACATAGGCCTGCAGGCATGCCACCAGCAGCTCGAAGGCGAACATGATGACGATGAACCCGAGCGGCAGCACCGCCGCGATGTCGCCCAGCACGCCGGCGGCGCCGAACATCACCACGAAGGAGGCGAACACCTCGAGCATCACGTGGCCGGCCATCATGTTGGCGAACAGACGCACCGCCAGGCTGACCACCCGCGAGAGATAGGAAACGATCTCGATGGGCACGATCAGCGGGGAAAGCCACAGCGGCACGCCCGGCGGCAGGAAATAGGTGAAGAAGCGCCAGCCGTGGATCCACAGCGCCACCACCGTGCACAGCACCACCACCAGCAGCGCCAGCGCGCCGGTGACGGCGACATGGGAGGTGTAGGCGAAGCCGTAGGGCACCAGGCCGATCAGGTTGCCGAACAGGATGAAGAAGAACAGCGTGAACACGAAGGGGAAGAAACGCTTCCCCTCCTCGCCGATCTGCTCGATGCACATCTTGTAGGTGAATTCGTAGCAGAGCTCGGCCAGCGCCTGCAGCCGCCCGGGCACCACCGCTCGGGGACGCGCGCCGTAGAAGAGCAGCGCCAGGATCAGCGCGCCAACGATCACCATCATCAGGTTGGACTGGGTGAAGTTGACAGACGCGCCGAACACCGAACCCACGGTGTGGAGCTGGAACTGCCCCATCGCGTCAATCGTATGTGCTTCGGCTGCCACTTCTCGCCCTCATCCCCACCGGGGAGGCTGGCGCCTCCCTCTTGTCTCGTCGCTGCACGCGGCCGCGGCCCCTTCGGTGCCGAAGCCCTCAGTCCTGGCCGGAACGGTCGCGGTCCGGCGCCATCACGCGCCAGACGTTGGCGGCCCCGGCGGCCCCCCCGACCAGCACGAATCCGGCGGTGATGAAGGGGCGGGTCCCCAGCAGCGAGTCGAGGCCCCAGCCGATCAGCACGGCCACCACCATGGCGGAAACCAGCTCCACGCCGATGCGCAATGCGAACCCGAGTCCGGAGGGGGGTGGCCCCGCCGCCCCGGGAGTACCGGGATCTGCCTCGAGTCCCTGCTTGCGCCGCGCGGACCGCAGCCGCTCCGTGAAGGAGTCGCCGCCTTTCCCGCCCATGGTCATTCGTTCGCCATTCGAAGGCGCCTCCTGCCCCGGCCCCCCGTCGCCGGGAGTCCGTTTCGGAAAGCCGCAGTTTGCTAACCGCGAGGGCGGGGAGTGTCAAGGACACTCACAGGACTGCGACCGATTAGCTCTGTTGCGAACACCCGTCGCGGGAGGGACGAGGGGCCCTCCGATCGACGCGCCTCCTCCGGGAAGGCGAATCTCCTTGCAAATTGCCTGGAGGCGGCCTAGGGGAAGCGCGTCAAACGTTTGGTTCAGTTCATCTGCTCCGTTGCCGCCCGACAGCTTTGCTGTTCCAGAGCCGATTGTGAGCGTGGTGTCCCCTCCGATCCAATGTGTTGGCCCGCTACGCGATGTCCGCGTCGCGGCTTTTTTGCGCAGGGATACACCCGAGCATGTCTACCGGTGTCGTCAAGTGGTTCAACCCGACCAAGGGTTACGGCTTCATCCAGCCTGAGGATGGCTCTCCCGACGTTTTCGTCCACATCTCCGACGTGCAGAACGCCGGACTGGGTACCCTCAACGAGGGCCAGCGGATCAGCTACGATCTGGCGCGCGGCAAGAACGGCAAGTCCAACGCGACCAACCTCAAGTCCGCCTGATTTTCCGGGCCGAACTGAGATCAAGCGGGGAGGCCTTGGCCTTCCCGCTTTTTTGTTCCTCCAACCCCGCAGGATGCCATGCCTCGCAGACCGAATTACGGACTGACCCGCTCCGACGTGAACCGGGCCAAGCAGGCTCGCCAGGAGGAAAAACAGCGCGCCCGCGAGGAAGCCGTCGCCCGTCGCCGCGCGGCCCGCGAGACCCCCGCCTCCACGGAAGACGCCCC
>CALNAL010000098.1 GCA_937874445.1 uncultured Acetobacteraceae bacterium
GAATCCCTCTCCCACCATGGCCCCCACCATCGCGGAGCTGCCGCCGCTGCGCGGGCGGGCCAAGGCCGCGGCCGCGCTCGGGGAGCAGACGTGGTTCCGCGTCGGCGGGCCGGCGGAATGGCTGGTCAAGCCGGCCGACACTGCCGACCTCGCGGCCTTCCTCGCCGCCCTGCCGCGGGAGGTGCCGCTGACCGTGCTCGGCGCCGCCTCCAACCTGATCGTGCGCGACGGCGGCGTGCCGGGCGTGGTGGTCAAGCTGGCGCGCGGATTCGCCGACATCGCCGTCGAGGCTGACGGGGTGGTGGCGGGGGCGGCCGTGCTCGACACCACCCTCTCCGAAACCGCCGCCGCCGCCGGACTGACCGGGCTCGAATTCCTCTGCGGCATTCCCGGCACCCTCGGCGGCGCCGTGGTGATGAACGCCGGCGCCTACGAATCCGACCTCTCCGCCGTGCTCGACTGGGCCGAGCTGGTGACCCGCGCGGGCGAGATCGTGCGCCGCGGACCGGCCGAGCTGGGGCTTTCCTATCGCCACTCCGCGCTGCCGCCGGGCTCCGTGGTGACGCGGCTGCGCCTGCGTGCCCGCCCCGGCGAGAAGGCCGCCGTGGCCGCGCGCATGGCCGAGATCCGCGCCGCCCGCGAGAGCAGCCAGCCGGTGCACAGCCGCACCGGCGGCTCGACCTTCGCCAACCCGCCGGGCGGGAAGGCATGGGAGCTGATCGCCGCCGCCGGCTGCCGCGGGCTTGCCGTCGGCGGCGCGCAGGTTTCTGATAAGCACTGCAATTTTCTCATCAATACCGGCACCGCCACCGCCGCCGATCTCGAGGCGCTGGGCGAGGAGGTGCGCCGGCGGGTGCGCGCGGCGTCCGGCGTGGACCTGCGCTGGGAAATCCGCCGCATCGGCGTGCCCTCACCCCAGGCGGCCTCCCAGGCGGCGGCCCCACAAGGAGAGTCGAAGTGAAGCGTGTCGCGGTCCTCTATGGCGGGATTTCCTCCGAGCGCGAGGTGTCGCTGGTCTCGGGGCGGGAATGCTGCGCCGCGCTGCGCGAGGCCGGCTACGAGGTGGTGCCGGTGGAAGTCACCGCCGACCTGCCCGCCCTGGTGGCCGCGCTCACGCCCCGGCCGGACGCGGTGTTCAACGCCCTGCACGGTCGCTTCGGCGAGGACGGGGCGATCCAGGGCGTGCTCGACTGGCTCGACATCCCCTACACCCACTCCGGAGTGCATGCCTCCGCCGCGGCCATGGACAAGCTGGTCTCGCGCAACCTCTTCGCCGCCGCCGGCCTGCCGATTCCGCGCGGACGGGTGATCGCGATCGAGGAGCTGCGCGCCGGCGATCCACTGCCGCCGCCCTATGTGGTCAAGCCGATCAACGAGGGCTCCTCGGTCGGGGTGAGCATCGTCCACCCCGGCTCCAATACGCGCGAGGAGATCCTGGCCGCCTGGCACTACGGCCCCAAGGCGCTGGTGGAGGAGTTCGTGCCCGGGCGCGAGCTGACCATCGGCGTGCTGGAGGACCGCGCGCTGACCATCACCGACATCCGCGCCGACGCCGGGGTCTTCTACGACTACGAATCGAAATACGCCCCCGGCGGCTCGCACCACATCGTGCCGGCCGAGATGGACGCGGCGCGCTTCGCGGAGGCGCTGGCGCTCGCCGTCGGCGCCGCCAAGGCGCTGGGCTGCCGCGGGGCCTGCCGCGCCGACCTGCGCTATGACGACACCCACGGCGAGCCCGGCCGCCTCGTGCTGCTGGAGGTCAACACCCAGCCCGGGCTGACCCCCACCTCGCTGCTGCCCGAGCAGGCGAAGCACTGCGGCATCAGCTTCCCCGAACTATGCGCCTGGATGGTGGAGCGCGCTGCATGCCGCGTGTGAGACCCTCCGCCCGCACCCCGCTGCCGCCGCCGCGCATGCCCGATCGGCCGGGCCTGGCGCGGCTGCTGTGGAAGCGCCAGCGCCGTCTGGTGCGTCCGCTGCTGGCGCTGGCGCTGCTGGCGACCATCCTGCTCGGCGGCTGGGGCATGGTGCAGTCGCTCGGGCGCGGCGACAGCTTCCAGGAGCGCTTCGGCCAGATCGCCGCCGACGTCGGGCTGTCCGTGCAGGACATCGTGATCGAGGGCCGCGCCAAGACCCCCGAACCGCTGCTGTGGGCGGCGCTGGGCATCCACAAGGGCGATCCCATCCTCGGCTTCTCGCTCGACGCCATGCGCCAGCGGGTGGAAAGCATCGCCTGGGTGCAGAACGCCACCATCGAGCGCCGGCTGCCCTCCACCCTGGTGGTGCATCTCAAGGAGCGCAGCCCCTTCGCGGTGTGGCAGCACCAGGGGCGCTTCGTGCTGATCGACCGCAACGGCGACATCGTGACCGATTCCGACGTCGGCCTGTTCGCCTCGCAGCTGCCGCTGGTGGTGGGCACCGGCGCGCCGCAGGCCGCCGCCGCCCTGCTCGACCTGCTCGGCGAGCACCCCGAGGTGCAGTCGCGCATGCTGGCCGCGGTGCGCGTGGGCGGGCGGCGGTGGAACATCCGCCTCAGGAACGGCACCGACGTGATGCTGCCCGAGGGCCACGAGGCCGAGGCGCTGACCAAGCTCGACGAGCTGCAGGAGAAGTTCACCCTGCTCGACCGCCCGCTGCAGGCGGTGGATCTGCGCCTGCCCGACCGGCTGGAGGTGCGCCCCCAGCCTGCCCCCGGCAGCGAAGGCAAGGACGCCAAGACGGGACGCAAATCCACATGAGCCGTCCCTTCTCCGCACGGTGTCTGCTCTTGCGGGAGGCCGG
>CALNAL010000099.1 GCA_937874445.1 uncultured Acetobacteraceae bacterium
GGCTGGAACTTCTCAAATCCCGCATGGATGCCGAGATCGCCCTGGCGGCGATCGAGCGGCTCATCGGAGAGGATCTATGAAACAGCATTCCCTGTTCGCCGGCGCGAGCCTGCTGGCGTTCGCCATCGCCATTTCCGTGCCCCCTCCTCCCGTCCAGGCGGCCGAGGCGCGCGCGCCGATCTACTGGCAGGACCCCGACGGCAAGCCCGATTTTTCGCCCGAGCCGAAGAAAACCTCCGACGGGCGGGCCTATGTGCCGGTCTACGAGGAACCCGCCGCGCCCCCCTCCCCCTCTCCGGCGCCAACACCGGCACAGGACCGCGGCCGCATTCTCTACTATCGCAACCCGATGGGGCTGGACGACACCTCGCCCGTGCCGAAAAAGGACGGCATGGGCATGGACTACGTGCCCGTGTATGAAAACGAGGCGGCCGACGCCGCCCAGGGCGTCGTGACGGTGGCTCCGGGGCGGCTGCAGATGCTCGGCGTGCGCACCGTCGCGGTGGAAAGCCGCACGGCCCCGGTGCGCGGGGTGCATGCCTCGGGCACGCTGGTCTTCGACGAGCGCACCCTCTCCGTCGCGGTCTCGCGCAGCGAGGGATGGGTCGAGCGGCTGGACGTCGCCTCCACCGGCGAGACGGTGCGCCAGGGTCAGGCGCTCGCCGAGATCTACGCGCCCGACATCGCCGCCACCGAACGCGAATACGCGCTTGCCGGCGGCCTGGGCGGGGCGGTGCTGAGCCGGCTGAGGGCGCTGGGAGCCCCCGAGGAGGAAATCGCCCGGCTGCGCCGTACCGGCCGGCCCGGCCGCACCTTCACGCTGCGCGCCCCGCAGGCGGGCGTCGTGACCGACAAGCCGGTGACGCTGGGCAGCCGCGTCGTGCCCGACCAGCCGCTCTACCGGCTGGCCGACACCGCGCGGAT
Organism: uncultured Acetobacteraceae bacterium; assembly: GCA_937874445.1. GTDB lineage: Bacteria > Pseudomonadota > Alphaproteobacteria > Acetobacterales > Acetobacteraceae > Rhodovastum. The sequence continues at coordinate 925 of CALNAL010000099.1, forward strand.
GTGGATGATCGCCGAGGTGGCCGAGCGCGACCTCGCCCTGGTCGGCCCCGGCAGCCCGGCCACCGCCCGCCTGGCCGCCTTTCCCGGGCAGACCTTCACGGGCACGGCCGAACTGATCGCCCCCGCCCTTTCGGCGCAGACCCGCACCGCGGGCGTGCGCATCGTGCTGCCCAACCCGACGGGCGCGCTGCGGGCGGGCCTCTACGCCGAGGTGGAGATCGGCCCCGTGCCCGGCGCCGCGCGGCCGCCCGCGCTGGTGGTGCCGGACTCCGCCGTGCTCGACGACGGCGTGCGCCAGGTGGTGCTGGTGGAGCGCGGCGAAGGACGCTTCGAGCCCCGCCAGGTGCGAACCGGCCAGCGCGACGCCGGCGAGGTGCAGGTGCTCGAAGGCCTGCGCGCCGGGGAGCGCGTGGTGGTGGGCGCCAATTTCCTCATCGACTCCGAGAGCAATCTCCGTGCCGCGCTCAAGGGTTTTTCCGACGGCGCGGCCGGCGCGAAGGAGCAGCCGAAGCCATGATCTCCCGTCTCATCGTCTTCTCGGCGCGCCACGCCATGCTGGTGGTGCTGGCCTCTCTCGCCCTGGCGGCGGGCGGCATCTGGGCGATCAGGGCCACCCCGCTCGATGCGATCCCGGATCTTTCCGACGTCCAGGTCATCGTCTACACCGAATATCCCGGCCAGGCCCCGCAGGTGGTCGAGGACCAGGTGACCTATCCGCTCGCCTCCGCCCTGCTCGCCGTGCCGCATTCGAAAGTCGTGCGCGCCACCTCGGCTTTCGGCGCCTCGTACATCTACGTGGTGTTCGAGGACGGCACCGACCTCTACTGGGCGCGCAGCCGGGTGCTGGAATATCTCAACTTCGCACAGAAGATTCTCCCCGCCGGGGTGACGCCCTCCCTCGGGCCGGATGCCACCGGCGTGGGGTGGGTCTACCAGTACGCGGTGGTCGGCGCGCAGCACACGCTCGCCGAGCTGCGCAGCGTGCAGGACTGGATCATTCGCTTCGCCCTCGCCAAGAGCGAAGGCGTCTCCGAGGTCGCCTCGGTGGGAGGCTTCCAGCGCCAGTACCAGGTGGTGGTCGATCCGCGCCGGCTGCAGGCGCTCGACATCCCGCTCTCGCGCGTGGTGATGGCGGTGCGCGCCAGCAACCGCGACGTGGGCGGACGGACCATCGAGATGACGGGCACCGAATACATGGTGCGCGGGCGGGGCTATCTCCGCTCGCCCGACGACATCGAAAAGATCGTGCTGCGCGCTGACGGAAATGGCACCCCCGTGCTGCTGCGCGACGTGGCCCGGGTGGAGATCGGCCCCGACGAACGGCGCGGCATCACCGAGCTGAACGGTACCGGCGAGGCGGTCGGGGGCATCGTGCTCAAGCGCGACGGGGCGGACGCGCTCGCCACCATCGAGGCGGTCAAGCAGAAGCTCGCCGAACTGGCGCCCGGCCTGCCCAAGGGGGTTTCCGTCCAGACGGTCTATGATCGTTCGGAACTCATCCTGCGTGCCATCGCCAATCTGCGCCACACGCTGCTGGAGGAAAGCCTGATCGTCTCGCTGGTCTGCGTGGTGTTCCTGCTGCACGTGCGCAGCGCGCTGGTGGCGATCCTGACCCTGCCGATGGGCGTGCTGATGGCCTTCCTGGCGATGCACGCGATCGGCGTCAGCTCCAACATCATGAGCCTCGGCGGCATCGCCATCGCGCTCGGGGCGATGGTGGATGCGGCCATCGTGATGATCGAGAATGCCCACAAGCATCTCGAACGCCTGGCTCCGGGGGAACCGCGCGGCCCGACCCTGCTGGCCGCGGCGGCGGAGGTGGGGCCGGCGCTGTTCTTCAGCCTGCTGGTCATCACGGTCTCCTTCCTGCCGGTGTTCGCGCTGGAGGGGCAGGAGGGGCGGATGTTCAAGCCGCTCGCCTACACCAAGACCTTCACGATGGCGGCAGGCGCATTGCTGTCGGTGACCCTGGTGCCGGTGCTGATGCTGGCCTTCGTGCGCGGGCATATCGTTTCCGAGGCGCGCAACCCGATCAACCGCGCCCTGATCGCCCTCTACCGGCCGGTCATCACCGGCGTGCTGCGGGCCCGCTGGCTGACGCTCGCCGTGGCGCTCGCCGTGTTCGCGGCGGCCTGGTATCCGGCGGCGCGGCTGGGCAGCGAGTTCATGCCCGCCCTCGACGAAGGGTCCCTGCTCTACATGCCGGTGACGCCGCCGGGGATGTCGGTGACGCAGGCGGCGGAGCTGTTGCAGACGCAGGACCGCATCATCAAGAGTTTCCCCGAGGTGGCTGGCGTTTTCGGCAAGGCGGGCCGGGCGGAAACCGCGACCGACCCCGCTCCCATCGAGATGTTCGAGACCGTCATCTCCCTCAAGCCGCGAGAGCAGTGGCGTGCCGGCATGACGGTGGAGCGGCTGGTCGCGGAGATGAACGACGCGCTGAAATTCCCCGGGGTCAGCAACGCCTGGACCATGCCGATCCGGGCGCGCACCGATATGCTCGCCACCGGCATCCGCACGCCGATCGGGGTGAAACTGTTCGGTCCCGATCTGAAGGTGCTGGCCGGGCTCGCCGAGCAGGTCGAGCGCGCGGTCAAGACGGTCCCAGGAACCACCAGCGCCTTTGCCGAGCGCCTGCTGGGCGGGCGCTACATCGACATCGTGCCCGACCGCGGGGCCATCGCCCGCTACGGCCTCAACGTCGACGACGTGCAGGAGGTGGTGGCCACCGCGCTCGGCGGCGAGTCGGCCACCACCACGGTGGAAGGACGCGAGCGCTACAGCGTCAACGTGCGCCTGATGCGCGCCATGCGTGCCGACCCGCAGGCGATCGCCTCGCAGGTGCTGGTTGCCACGCCCGGCGGGGCGATGGTGCCGCTGGGCCAGCTCGCCAGCGTCTCCATCACGCAGGGCCCGCCCTCGATCCGCACCGAGAACGCCCAGCCTGTCGCCTACATCTACGTGGACATGCAGGGCCGCGACCTCGGCGGCTACGTGGCCGACGCCGCCCGCACGGTGCGCACGCAGGTCTCGCTGCCGCCGGGCTATCGCCTGGAATGGAGCGGGCAGTTCGAATACATGGAGCATGCCAAGGCCACGCTGAAGGTGGTCATTCCCGTGACGCTGGCGATGATCTTCCTGCTGCTCTACCTCAACTTCGGGCGCCTGGCCGAGACGCTGATCGTGATGCTCTCGGTGCCCTTCGCGCTGATCGGCGGGGTCTGGCTGATGTGGGCGCTCGGCTACAACCTCTCCGTGGCCGTCGCGGTGGGGTTCATCGCCCTGGCCGGGGTGGCCGCGGAAACCGGCGTGGTGATGCTGATCTATCTCGACCACGCCTGGCGCGCGCAGGCCGAGGCCTGTGCCCGCGCGGGGCGGGCGATGACGCGCGCCGACGTCCACGCGGCCATCATGGAAGGCGCCGTCGAGCGCGTGCGTCCGAAGATGATGACGGTGACGGCCATCATGGCGGGCCTGTTGCCGATCTTCTGGAGCAACGGCACCGGCTCGGAGGTGATGCGCCGCATCGCCGTGCCGATGGTCGGGGGCATGATCTCCTCGACCGTGCTGACCCTGGTCGTCATCCCCGTGCTCTACGCCCTGCTGAAGGATCGCGGGGCGGCGCCCGGGAATGAATCGGGGAGAATGAATCGGGGAGAATGAATGGGGAGAAATGAGCCGACGCCCCCCGGCCCTCCCGCGCGCGGGCCGGGGGCATGCTGGCGGCGCGCGTGCGGGTCGGGCAGGCGCCATGCCGAGGCCGCACTTGCGGCCGGCTTCGGGCATTGCTAGACAAATCCTCCCGGTCGGCCGGAAATCCCTTTCCGATCAACGTGCAAGCAAGTCGGGGCCGCGCGAGTCGGGCCCCCGCGCGGGGGGAATGGAGCCGCGAGCCGTTCCGGGCCCAGTCGCCTCCCCGCCGCGGGCGGGGAAGCCTCGTACAGCGCGGAGGCCCCTCGGGGGCACGAGCATCATGGCTGACATCACCCAGTTCACCCCGGCGGGCACCGTCCATCTGCACCGCCACGACCTGCCCTCCGACCTCGACCTCGGCCGCGTGGTGGCGGTCGATACCGAGACGATGGGGCTCAAGAACCACCGCGACCGCCTCTGCCTGGTGCAGCTTTCCTCCGGCGACGGCACCGCCCATCTGGTGCAGATCATCCCCGAGCGTCTCGGCGGCAAGGGGCCGCACGCCCCCAACCTGTGCCGCCTGCTGGCCGACCCGGGCGTCACCAAGCTGATGCACTTCGCCCGCTTCGACGTGGCGATCCTGCAACATACCTTCGGCATCACCGTGGCGCCGGTGGTGTGCACCAAGATCGCCGCCAAGCTGGTGCGCACCTTCACCGACCGCCACGGGCTGAAGGACCTCTGCCGCGAGCTGCTCGGGGTGGAGATATCCAAGCAGCAGCAGACCTCCGACTGGGGCGCGGTGGAACTCACCCCCGAGCAGCTCGGCTACGCCGCCGGGGACGTGCTCTATCTGCACCGTCTGTGGGAGAAGCTGGAGGCGCTGCTGGTGCGCGAGCAGCGCCGCGAGCTGGCGCAGGCGTGCTTCGACTTCCTGCCCGCCCGTGCCCGGCTGGACCTGCTGGGCTACGACGACCCCGACATCTTCTCCCATCAGAGCTAGAGCAGATCGCGATCCGGCGGGATTGCCGGGTCACGTGAATCTGCTCGAAAAAACAAAGGATTAGAGAATTTTTCGTGAGCCGGTGCGCGCGAAAAATTCTCCAGGGGGGGAGCGGGAGGGGACCTCCTTCGCCGCCCCTTTTCGCGCCTCCTTTTCGCCATGGCCCGGGCGCAAGGCAGCTCCTGCCTCCATTGACCCTGCTGCGGCCAATGCCTAATGCCATGGGGCTATGGCTGCGGATTGCCCGGGACGTCCCCGGGCGCCCGCCAACAGAAGGTGGACTTTCTTTCCATGACAGTGTCCCGCCCGAACCCGGAGGCCGCGCCGGCCGCCAGCCCAGCCCCCCTGGGGGGCGCCGAGGGAGCCGTCCCGACCGGAAACTCCGACCTGGAGGTCGCCCGCCACGTGCTGACCACCGAGGCGGCCGGACTGCGCACCCTCGCGGCGGCGCTGGATGCCTCCCTCCCACGTGCGGTGGCCCTGCTGGCGCAGGCCCGGGGGCGGGTGGTGGTGTCGGGCATGGGCAAGTCGGGCCATGTCGGGCGCAAGATCGCCGCCACCATGGCCTCCACCGGCACGCCGGCGCTGTTCGTCCACCCGGCCGAGGCCTCGCACGGCGACCTCGGCATGATCGTCGCGGGCGACGTGGTGCTGGCGATCTCCAATTCCGGCGAGACCGCCGAGCTGGCCGACCTGGTGGCGCACACCCGCCGCTTCGGGCTGCCGCTGGTGGCGATCGTGGGGCGGGCCGGCAGCACGCTGGCCCGCGCCGCCGACGTGGCGCTGCTGCTGCCCGCGGAGGCGCACGAGGCCTGCCCGCTGGGCCTGGCGCCGACCACCTCGACCACGCTCCAGCTGGCCCTGGGCGATGCGCTGGCGGTGGCGCTGCTCACCCGGCGCGGCTTCTCGGCGGCGGATTTCCACAATTTCCATCCCGGCGGACGGCTCGGCGCGCGGCTCAAGCGGGTCGAGGAGCTGATGCACTCCGGGGCGGAAATACCGCTCGCCACCCCCGATCTGCCGATGGCCACCGCCCTGGTGCGCATGACCGAGAAGAGCTTCGGCTGCCTCGGCGTGACGGATGGCGAGGGCAGGCTGATCGGCATCGTCACCGACGGCGACCTGCGCCGCGCCATGGCCCCCAACCTGCTCGCCCGCCCGGTGGGCGAGGTGATGACCCGCGGGCCGATGACCATCGGTCCGCAGGCCCTGGCTGGCGAGGCGCTGCACCGGATGAACGGAGGCAACGGCGGCACGCGCAGGGTCACGGTTCTGTTCGTGGTGGATGCGGAAAACCGCCCCGTCGGCGTGCTGCACGTGCACGACCTGCTGCGGGCCGGGCTGGCATGATCGTGGCGGCCGCGCCCCTGCCCCACGC
>CALNAL010000100.1 GCA_937874445.1 uncultured Acetobacteraceae bacterium
GCCCCAGCCCGCCCGACCCATGCGCCGGGCCAGGGCGCCGGCCTGGCGGTTGCGCGGCACGTCGCGGGCGGCGGCCAGGCGTTCCAGCAGAGTCTCGGCCAGGCGCGGCAGCAGAGCCACGGCGGATTCGACCCCGGGTTTCGGCGGGGGCAGCCCGAGCGCCAGCGCCAGGCCGCGCGGGGTGGGCGCGACGGTGCGCGCCGGCAGCGCGAAGGCGAACAGCGCCAGCAGGTCGTAGCAGGGCGCCTCCCCCAGGCCGAGGCGGCGCAGCGTGGCAGGGGCGTGCACCAGCAGCGGCGGGCCCATGCGGGCCAGCTCGGCGGCCGCCGCGGCGGGAGCCAGCTCGAGCAGCTCGCCGTCGGGAGTGAGGATCGCCGCCCGGCCGATGCCCGCCACCACCGCCGGGGCCTCGGGCAGCAGAATCCGGGGAGGGGGAGACTCGGGAGTGCGGCGCATCATGCACGCACTATATGCGGCGCGGGGAATTGACCAAGGCACCCCCTCTCCCTAGCTTGCCCGCCAATGTCCGCAAACCCAGTTCCCTCCGCCACGGCGCCCGCCGGCACCGCCCTGAAATCCTGGCCCTTCGAGGAGGCCCGCAAGGTCGCGGCCCGCCTCGATCGACTCGGTCGCGACGCGGCGCTGTTCGAGACCGGCTACGGCCCCTCCGGCCTGCCCCATATCGGCACCTTCGGCGAGGTGGCCCGCACCTCCTGGGTGCGCCATGCCTTCACCGAGCTGGCCGGGCGCCCCTCGCGCCTGCTCGCCTTTTCCGACGACATGGACGGGCTGCGCAAGGTGCCCGACAACGTGCCCAACAAGGAGATGCTGGCCCGGCACCTCGGCAAGCCGCTGACGCAGATCCCCGACCCCTTCGGCACCCACCCCAGCTTCGGCGAGCACAACAACGCCCAGCTGCGCTCCTTTCTCGATTCCTTCGGCTTCACCTACGAGTTCGCCTCCTCGACGCAGTACTACAAATCGGGCCGCTTCGACGCCGCGCTGAAGCGGGTGCTCGTGTGCTACGACGACGTGGTGAAGGTGATCCTGCCCACGCTGGGGCCGGAGCGGCGCGCCTCCTATTCGCCCTTCCTGCCGATCCATCCGAAGACCGGGGTGGTGATGCAGGTGGCGCTGGAGAGCCGCGACGTGGCGGCCGGCACCATCGTCTGGCGCGACCCCGAGAGCGGCGAGGCCTTCGAGACCCCCGTCACCGGCGGGGCCTGCAAGCTGCAGTGGAAGGCCGACTGGGCGATGCGCTGGTTCGCCCTCGGCGTGGACTACGAGATGTCGGGCAAGGACCTCATCGACAGCGTCAAGCTCTCGGGAAAGATCTGCCGCATCCTCGGAGGGCTGCCGCCGGAGAGCTTCACCTACGAGCTGTTCCTCGACGAGGGCGGCCAGAAGATCTCCAAGAGCAAGGGCAACGGCCTCGCCGTGGAGGACTGGCTGCGCTACGGCCCCCCCGAAAGCCTGGCGCAGTTCATGTTCAACCAGCCGCACCGCGCCAAGCGGCTCTATTTCGACGTCATCCCCCGCGCCACCGACGAATACCTCGCCAATGCCGCCCGCGCCCTCTCCGGGGCCGAGCCGGAGCGGCTGCGCGACAACCCCGCCTGGCACATCAACATGGGCGCCGTGCCCGGGACGGAGCGCTCGCCGCTCTCCTTCGGCATGTTGCTCAACCTGGCCAGCGTGGTGAACGCCGAGACGCCGGAGATTCTCTGGGGCTTCATCCGCCGCTACGAGCCGGGCGCCTCGCCCGAGGCGCTGCCCTTCCTGGCCAAGCTGGTCGAATACGCCATCGCCTACTACCGCGACTTCGTGGGGCCGGCGAAGAAGTTCCGCGCCCCCGACGCCACCGAGCGGACCGCGCTGGAGGAACTGGCCAAGGCGCTCGCCGCCCTGCCGGCCCTCACCGGGGATCAGGCCGCCGACGGAGAGACCGTCCAGAACGTGCTCTACGAGATCGGCAAGCGCCACCCGTTCCCCGACCTGCGCGCCTGGTTCGGCTGCCTCTACCAGGTGCTGCTGGGCCAGCAGGAGGGGCCGCGCTTCGGCCAGTTCATCGCCCTCTACGGGGTGGCCGAGACGGTGGCGCTGATCGAGGCCGCGCTCGCCCGTTCGGCCGACTGAGAACGGAAAGAGGGAGCGCAAGGTGGGGGCGAAGCTCAAGCGTTGGCTGCGGCACCTGCCGGCGGTCCTTGGCGTGGCGCTGCTGGCCGGCGCCGTCTATGTGGTGCAGCGGGAATTCCGCAACCTCAAGGTGGAGGAGGTGCTCCAGGCGCTGCACGGCATTCCCCACCGGGCGCTGTGGATCGCCTTCGTCTGGACGCTCATCTCCTACGGCATCCTCACCTTCTACGACCGTCTCGGCACCTTCTACGCCGGCGAGAAGGTGAGCTACCGCCGCGTCGCCTTCGCCTCGTTCTGCGCCTACGCGCTGGCGCACAACCTCGGTTTTGCCGCGGTCTCCGGGGCGGCGGTGCGCTACCGGCTCTATGCCAACTGGGGCCTCTCGCCGCTGCAGATCGGCAAGGTGGTGGCCTTCTGCTCGCTCACCTTCACCCTCGGGGGCATGGTGCTGGGCGGGGTGGTGCTGTTCGTCGAGCCGGAATCGGTGCCGTTCTTCGGCGCGCTGATGCCGCGCTGGTCGATGTATGCCATCGGCGCCGGGCTGTGGGCGGTGGTGGCGGGCTACGTCACCCTGGCCACCTGGCTGCACGGCAAGCGCGTGTGCGGACATATCGTGGACCTGCCCGGCTGGCGGATGGCCATTCTGCAGGTGATCCTCGCCACCGTGGACGTGGCGGTGACGGCGGCGATCGTCCACGCCCTGCTGCCCGAGGCCCAGGGGCTCACCTACATCCGCTTCCTGGGTGTGTACGTGGCCTCCTACACTGCCGGGCTGGCGGCCAACATTCCCGGCGGCATCGGGGTGTTCGATACGGCCATGCTGGTGGGACTCGCCCCCTGGCTCGACGCGGCGCACGTGCTCGGCGCCATCGTGGTGTTCCGCCTCTACTACTACATCATCCCCCTCTTCCTCGCCGGCAGCCTGTTCGCCGGCAACGAGCTGCTGCTGCGTGGCCGCGCTCTGCTGAAGACGCACGCCGGCGCGCCCGTCCCCGCGGCCGCGGGGGCAGCGCCGCAGCCGGTGGTCGCGTCCGTGGCGCCGGCCGAGGCGGCAACGGGGCGGTTCAGCGAGCCCGACTTCGTGGTCGCCGCGGTCTCGGGCATCGTGGCGATCTGCGGCGTGCTGCTGTTCTGCCTCGGCATCGTCGAGCGGCGGCCCGATTTCTCGTGGATCGACCCCGATTTCGCGGTGCTCGCCAACCCGGCCGGCGAGTTCGTGCCCAGCCTGATCGGCGGGGCGCTGATGGTGTGCGTGGTGGCCCTCTCGCAGCGCGTGGCGCTGGCCTGGAGCCTGACCATCGGCCTGCTGGTGGTGGCGGCGGGCTTCACCGTGGCACAGGGGGATTCGCTGTGGATTCCCGGCGTGCTGGTGCTGGCCGCCGGGCTGATCGCGCCGTTCCATTCCGCCTTCTACCGCCACGCCTGGCTGCTCGCCGGGCCGATGGAGGGGGCGGTGCTCGGGCCGCTGCTGACCCTCGCCGCCTGTGTCATCGCGCTGGCCGCCTCGGAGCGGCATGTGCGCTGGCTGGCCGACAATTCGTGGTGGGAGGTGGTGCTGTCCGGCGACGTCTCCAACTCGCTCCGGGCGACGGTGGCGCTGACGGTGGTGCTCGCGCTGGCGGCGATGTACGGGCTGCTGCGGCCGCGGCGGGTGCGCCCCGCTCCCTGGGGGGGCGAGGAGCGGCTGCGCTATGCCTCCCTCGGCGGCGACCCGCCCGCCCGCGCCGACGGCGTGGTGTGGGGGGAGAGCGGACATGCCGGCATCCCCTTCCGCCGTGTCGAGCGGGTGATGCTGGGGCTGGGGGACCCCGCCGGGGCGGACAGCGACCGCATCTCGGCCGTCTGGCGCCTGCGCGACCTGGCGCGCCAGGAAGGCAGCGCCCTGGCCTTCTGGCGGGTCCGGCGGGCCCAGCTGAAGGTCTATGCCGACCTCGGCCTGACCGCGGTGCCGCTGGACGCGGATGGCCTGCCCTGCGACCCCCGCGACCCCGCGGCCGGCAGGGCCGAGGAATTCCTCGTCTGCCACACCGAGCGCGATCTGCTCCGGCTGCTGCCGGCCCTGGCCCAGACCCAGGCCCGGATCCAGACCTTGGCCCAAACCCAGACAGAGTGAGGTCTGGGCGAGGGCATGCCGGCCGGGAAGGGGATGTGGGGGGCTCTGAAGACGGCAACGCCCGGGACGGGGCCCGGGCGCGTAGCAAATCAAGCGGAAAACGGGAGCCGCCCGAAGACGACTCCCGTGATTCAGACCCAGGAAGGGGCTGGAATCAGGCGAGCTTGAGGTTGGTGGCCGCGGCCTTGCCGCGCTCCATCGCCACCTCGTAGCTGACCTTCTGGCCCTCATTGAGACCACGCAGGCCGGCCGCCTGGACCGCGGTGATGTGCACGAACACATCCTTGCCGCCGTCCTGCGGCATGATGAATCCATAACCCTTGGTGGTGTTGAACCACTTGACAGTGCCGATAGCCATAGCTGCGTCTACTCCGCTGCAAGCGCCCCACAACAGCGCGGGGCACGGACAACCGGGCCTTTGGACGTCTTGAAGGCACCCGACGGGGCGGAGGCGCAGCAAGCCTAGCCAAAATGCGATTGCGTGTGCAGCATGGCCCGAAAACGGCGTGCGAGTCAATCGCTCCGTATGCCAGCAATGCATTCACGGGTGGCGGGGCGTCCAGCCTTGCGTCCCTGGCCATTGCGTCCCTGGCCATTGCGTTCCTGGCCCTTGCGTTCCGGTCCGCTCGCCTTCGCCGGCGTGCCGCCCAACAAAAAAGGCGGAACCGGTTGCCCGGCTCCGCCCCTTTCGGGCCTCCCGGCCGAAGCCGGGAGGTTTTTTGCCTCAGAAGTCCATGCCGTCCATGCCGCCCGGAGCCGGGGCCGCGGCGGCCTTCTTCTCGGGGCGTTCGGCGATCATGGCCTCGGTGGTCACCAGCAGGCCGGCGACCGAACCCGCGTCCTGCAGGGCCGTGCGCACAACCTTGGTTGGGTCGATGATACCGGCCTTGACGAGGTCCTTGAACTCGCCGCTCTGCGCGTCGAAGCCCCAGTTGTAGTCGTCCTTGTCAAGGGTCTTGCCGGCGATCACGGCGCCGTCCTCGCCCGCGTTCTCGGCGATCTGGCGCAGCGGGGTCATCGACGCCTTGCGCACGATCTCGATGCCGAAGCGCTGGTCGTCGTTGTCGGCCTTCAGCTTGGCAAGCACCAGGCTGGCACGGGCCAGGGCCACGCCGCCGCCCGGAACGATGCCTTCCTCGACCGCGGCGCGGGTCGCATGCAGCGCGTCATCGACGCGGTCCTTGCGCTCCTTCACCTCGATCTCGCTGGCGCCGCCGACGCGGATCACCGCGACGCCGCCGGCCAGCTTCGCCAGACGCTCCTGCAGCTTCTCGCGGTCGTAGTCCGAGGTGGTCTCCTCGATCTGCGAACGGATCTGGTTGCAGCGGCCCTGGATCTCGGTCTTCTTGCCGTTGCCCTCGACGATGGTGGTGTTCTCCTTCTCGATGAGAACCTTCTTCGCCTTGCCGAGCATCGCGGTGGTGACGCTCTCGAGCTTGATGCCGAGGTCTTCGCTGACCACCTGGCCGCCGGTCAGGATGGCGATGTCCTCGAGCATGGCCTTGCGACGGTCGCCGAAGCCGGGGGCCTTGACGGCGGCAATCTTGAGCCCGCCGCGCAGCTTGTTCACCACCAGGGTGGCCAGGGCCTCGCCCTCGACGTCCTCGGCGATGATCAGCAGCGGCCGGCCCATCTTCACCACTTCCTCGAGCAGCGGCAGCATCGGCTGCAGGGCCGACAGCTTCTTCTCGTGGATGAGGATCAGCGGCTGGTCGAGCTCGGCCGTCATCTTCTCGGCGTTGGTGATGAAATACGGCGAGACGTAGCCGCGGTCGAACTGCATGCCCTCGACGACGTCGAGCTCGGTCTGGACGCCCTTGGCTTCCTCGACCGTGATCACGCCCTCGTTGCCGACCTTCTGCATCGCCTCGGAGATCATGCGGCCGATGTCGGCCTCGCCGTTGGCGGAGACGGTGCCCACCTGGGCGGTCTCGGCCGGGGTGGTGATCTTCTTGGTCCGCTTCTTGAGCTCGTCGACCAGGGTGGCGACGGCCTTGTCCACGCCGCGCTTGAGGTCCATCGGGTTCATGCCGGCGGCCACGGCCTTGGCGCCCTCGCGGACGATGGCCTGGGCCAGCACGGTCGCCGTGGTGGTGCCGTCACCGGCGAGGTCGTTGGTCTTGGAAGCGACCTCGCGCACCATCTGCGCGCCCATGTTCTCGAACTTGTCGGCGAGCTCGATCTCCTTGGCGACGGTCACGCCGTCCTTGGTGATCCGCGGCGCGCCGAAGCTCTTGTCGATGACGACGTTGCGCCCCTTCGGGCCCAGCGTCACCTTCACCGCATCGGCAAGAATATCGACACCGCGCAGCATCCGCGCGCGGGCGTCGGTGCCAAAACGAACGTCCTTGGCAGCCATGTGATGTACTTCCTGTTCTCAGGGATTGGGGGTAGGAGATGAAGGCACTGAGAAGAAGATTACTTCTTCTTGGCCTCGATGATCCCCATGATGTCGGACTCTTTCATGATCAACAGGTCTTCCCCGTCGATCTTGACCTCGGTGCCCGACCACTTGCCGAACAGAACGCGGTCGCCGGCCTTGACATCCAGCGCCACCAGCTGACCCTGCTCGTTGCGCGCGCCCGGGCCGGCCGCGACCACTTCGCCTTCCATCGGCTTTTCCTTGGCCGTGTCAGGGATGATGATGCCGCCAGAAGTCTTCTCGTCGGCATCGAGCCGCCGAACGACGACCCGGTCATGCAGGGGACGGAATTTCATTCGGATCGCTCCTGAATGTGATTATTCAACAGTCTCCCGGCGGCTGTTAGCACTCTCCACCGGTGAGTGCTAGCGATCTAGGGGCGCCCCGCGCTGGAGTCAAGGGGCGTTGGCACTCTCGGCCCCGGAGTGCCAAATTCCCTGCCGCCCGGCCTCTCCGGATCCGCCCGGCGGGAGGGGGGGCTTGCGGCGAGGACGCGGCTGCGCGATGCGTCACCCCGAACAACGAGCCACGCCATTGCCATGAGTCACCCCAGCCCCGATGCGTCCCTCTCTCCCGCCCCAAAGGTGGCGGTCGTCATCGCCGTGCTCGACGAGGCGGCCAATATCGCCTCCGTCGGCGCCGAGCTGAAGGCCGCCTTTGCCGCCGCGCCGCCCGAGTGCCGCCCCTGGGAGGTGGTGTTCGTCGACGACGGCTCGAGCGATGCCACCGCGGCCGAGATCGCCCGTCTCCAGGCCGGGGAGCCGGCCTTCCGGCTGCTGCGCCACGACCGTCGCTGCGGCAAGACCGCCGCGCTGCGCACCGGCATCGCCGCCGCCCGCGCCCCCTGGATCGCCACCATGGACGGCGACGGGCAGAACGACCCGGTGGACGTGGTGCGCATGCTGGCGCTGGGCCTCGCCGCCGGGGCGCCGGCGCCGCTGGTGGCGGGCATCCGCACCCGCCGCCACGACCCGCTCTCGCGGCTGATCGCCACCCGCATCGCCAACCGCTTCCGCCGCGCCGTGCTGAAGGATTCCTGCCCCGATACCGGCTGCGGCATGAAGGCGTTCCGCCGCGAGGATTTCCTGCTGCTCCCCGGCTTCGAGGGGATGCACCGCTTCTTCCCCGCGCTGTTCCAGCTCTACGGCCATCCGCTGGTGTGCACCCCGGTGAGCCATCGGGCGCGACGGGCCGGGGTGTCGAAATACACCAATCTCGGCCGCGCCCTGGTGGGCATCGCCGACCTGCTCGGGGTGATCTGGCTGCGCGCGCGTACCCGCCGTCCCGGCGCGGTGCGCGAGGAAGGGCCCACGGCATGAAGTACCTGCGTCTCCTCGCCCCGGTCCGCTATCCGCTGCTGGCGGTGCTGGCGCTGCTGGTGCTGCTGCCCGGCATCTCGCGCATTCCGCCCTCGGACCGTGACGAATCGCGCTACGCCGAGGCCACGGTGCAGATGCTCGACACGGGCAACTACGTGGACGTGCGCTTCCAGGACGCGCCGCGCTATCTCCAGCCGGCCGGCATCTACTGGCTCCAGGCGGCGGCGGTCTCGGCGCTGGGGGGGGATGTGCCCCGCGCGATCTGGAAGCACCGGGTGGTCTCGGCGGTCGGCGCGGTGGGGGCGGTGCTGCTGACCTGCCGCATCGCCGGCGTGCTCTACGGGCCGCTGGCCGGGCTGGTGGCCGGTGCGCTGATGGCGCTCTCCCTGCTGCTCGGCGTCGAGGCCCGCATGGCCAAGATCGACGCCACCCTGCTCCTCGCCATCCTCGCCGCCCAGGCCTCCCTGCTGGAGGTATGGCGCAAGCGCGAGGTCGAGCCGGCGCCGCGCGTGGCCCCCTGGCTGTTCTGGGTGTTCAACGGCCTCGGGCTGATGCTCAAGGGACCGCTGATCCTGCTGGTCACGCTCGGCACCCTGGTGGGGCTCATGGTCGGCGAGCGGCGCGTGCGCTGGATGAAGCGGCTGCATCCCGGCTGGGGCGTGCTGGTGATGCTGGCGATCGTGCTGCCCTGGCTCGCCGGCATCACCTGGGTCTCGGGGGGACACTTCTTCTCCGATGCCGTCGGCCACAACCTGATCGGCAAGCTGGGGCATGGCCAGCAGGCGCACGGGGCGCCGCCGGGCACCTATCTGGCGCTGTTCATCCTGACCTTCTGGCCCGGCTCGCTGTTCCTGCCTCGACTGCTGGGCTGGCTGCGCGGCACCTGGCGCACCCCGCAGGTGGTGTTCCTGCTGGCCTGGATCGTGCCGACCTGGGTGGTGTTCGAGGCGGTGGCGACCAAGCTGCCGCACTATGTGCTGCCGACCTATCCCGCCATCGCGGCGCTGATGGCGGCCGCCCTGCTGGCCGAGCGTCCGGCGCCCGGCACCGGGCGGATGGCGCGGCTCGGGAGGTGGCTCGCCCTGGCCTGGAGCACGCTCTGGGCGCTCGCTGGCGCGGTGCTGGCGGTGGGCGGCCCGGCGCTGCGGCTGTTTTGCCAGCCCGGCTCCGCCCCCGGGGCGGGGCGGGCGGCGGCGGGGCCGGGGGGGGCGCGGGGCCTGGCCGGGCAGGCCGAGCGCCGTGCCGCGTCCCGCCCGGCCCTGGCCGCCGCCGCGGCGGCCGCCGCCGCGTTGTGGGTCTCCAGCTTTTTCGTGGTGCTGCCGCAGCTTTCCACCATCTGGCTGAGCCCGCGCCTGGCCGAGACCTTCCAGGAGGTGAAGCCCTGCCCCGATTCGGTGCTGGCCTCCGCCTCCTATGCCGAACCGAGCCTGGTCTATCTGGTCGGGCGTGAGACGCGGCTGATCTCGGCGCCTGACGCGGCCGCGTTCCTGGCCGCCGACCGGGCCTGCGGGGTGGCGCTGATCGCCGCGCGCGACGAGGGCATCTTCCGCGCCCGGGCCGGGGAGCTGGGACTGCCCCTGCAGGCGGTGGGAACGGTCGACGGCCTCAACTATTCCAACGGGCGGCAACTCGCCCTGACCTTCTATGTCGCGCCGCCGGCGCCCCCCGAGCCGGAAGCCGCGCCAGCCGCTGCTCCGGCCGCTGCTCCGGGGGCGGAGGGCGGGGATGCCTCCCCCCTCACGGGGCCGACGGAGCCGGCGCCCGCCGTGCCCGCGCCGGATGCGGGTTCCGCCACGGCGCCCCAGGACGGGGCGGCAGTTCCCCGTCCGTAGAGGCCTCCGGGACGCTTTCCCCGCCCCCTCTCGCGAGGGGACTCGAGGGGGCTGGCACGCACTTTTTATGGTTCACGGACTGCTTTCGGAAAATCCGCCATCCGGCTGGATTTGCAGGGAAATAATGCGAAAATATTCCCCTCCGCGACGCTTTGCGCCGCGTCCGCCGCGTCCTCCCCCTCAAACTCTGAGGAGGAGGCTTTCTCGGCGTTGACCTCGGGGGGAGCCGCCCATATGTTGGGGCCTTCGCTGCGCCTGGGCGCAAGATGTGGGGAGAGGCTCGCTATGGATGGATCCTTTGCTGACCGGGCTGCCGCCGGGGATCCGCGTGCCGTCTCTGCCGCCGCGCCGCGTGCGCTGCCGCCGTCCGCCTTCGGTGCCGAGCCGCTGCCGGCCCGCTCGCTGGAGCCCGGCATGGGGCTTGCCGTGGCGCGCCGCACCGTGTTCCGCCCCGAGGACCATGACGATTTCGGCCGTGTTGCCGACCGGGTGGCCGCCGGCAACATGTCGCTGCTGCGCCGTCCGCTGACCGCCGCCGAGCGCGATGAGCAGGCCCGGCTGCGCAATGCCATCGCGACGGGCGCGCTGCTGACCTCCGGGCGTCATCTCCAGCATGGCGACCTCGAGCAGGCCGGGCGCAACATGGAGGTGTTCACCAACTGTGCCACCGCCATTACCTCCTTCGCCAAGTTCTACCTGCTGCTCAACGGCAGCGGCGTCGGCCGCGCCTACGATGACGAGCTGATGGCGGTGGATTGGGCCCAGGCCCCGACCATGCTGCTCCATCTCGCGCCGGAGCATCGCGACTACCCGCACACCGACGAGGCGCTGCGCCGCCTCGCGGGCGAGCTGGGCGTGGTGCCGGAGGAGGGCACCGACGTGGTCGCCGCCATGCGCGCCTGGATGGACCGCGAGATGCTGGCGGACCTGGCGACGGTGCCGGCCGGAGCGCTGGTCCATCGCGTGGCCGACAGCCGCGAGGGCTGGGCCAAGGCGATCGAGCAGGTCGAAAGCATGGCGTTCGCCCGCCAGCGCGATGCCACGGTGGTGTTCGACCTCTCCGACATCCGTCCGCGCGGGGCGCCGATTCGCGGCATGCAGGGCCGTCCCGCTTCGGGGCCGGTCTCGCTGCTGCGGGCCCTGCTCAACATCCGCCGCCATGTCATCGAGGCCGCCCGCGCGCACGCGATGCCGCTGTGGGAGCAGGCGATGCTGGTGGACCACCACCTCTCCGTGGAGGTGCAGGTGGGGGGCGCCCGGCGCGCCGCGCGCATGGCCACCAAGAGCTGGCGCGACCCCGGCATCTTCCGCTTCATCCGCTGCAAGAGCGAGGGCGGGCTGTGGACCGCCAACAACTCGGTGATGGTGGACCGCGAATTCTGGCAGGGCGTGCGCGAGGCCGAGGCCGCCCAGGCCGCCGGCACCCCGCGCGAGGCGCTCGCGCCGCTGGCCGCCCACGCCGCCGCGGTGTTCGAGGAGGTCACGCGCTGCGCCTACATCAACGGCGAGCCGGGCTTCATCAACGGCGACCGCCTGGAGGATTTCCGCACCCGCACCGCCTGGGACAAGCCGGTCCACACCGACGGACGCGACTTCCGTTCCAGCCGCTACCAGGTGGGCCCCGCCGCCGACCTGCTCGCCGAGATGGCCCGCCGCGCCCAGACCGCGCGCTTCCCCGTCACCACCAACCCCTGCGGCGAGATCGTGCTGCATGTCACCGGCGGCTATTGCGTGATCGCCGACTACGCGCCGTTGCTGGCCTGCCCGGGCAACCCCGAGGAGTTCGAGGGGGGGATGGTCCCCGCCGGGATCGCCCGGGAGTGGGATGCGCGGGTCGAGGAATCGGTGCGGCTGGCGGTGCGCTTCCTCACCCGCGCCAACACCATGGACGCGCTCTACGGCGAGGAGGTGCGGCGCACCAACCGCATGGGCGTGGGCCCCACCGGGCTGCACGAATGGGCCTGGGTGCGCTTCGGCTTCTCCTTCGAGGATCTGCTCGACGAGCGGCGCTCGCAGCCTTTCTGGGACATGCTGGGGCATCTCTCGGCGGTGGCCAAGGAGGAGGCCGATGCCTACGCCGACGAGCTGGGGCGGACGCATCCCTTCACCGTCACCACCGTCAAGCCGGCCGGCACCACCTCCAAGCTGTTCGGGCTGACCGAGGGGGCGCACCTGCCGGCGCGACGGCAGTATCTGCGCTGGGTGCAGTTCCAGGGGATGCGCGACGAGTCCGGCGCCTGGCGGCGCGGCTCCGACCCGCTGCTCGCCGAATACGAGGCGCGCGGCTATCCGGTGCGCTGCCTCAAGAGCTTCCCCAACATGTCGATCGTCGGCTTCCCCACCCTGCCGCTGATCCAGCGCCTCGGCATGGGCGAGCGGCTGCTGACCGCCCCGGAGGCCAGCCCCGCCCAGCACTACCGCTGGCTGGAGCTGCTGGAGCGCTACTGGATCGGCGCCGAGCGCGGCAACCAGGTGAGCTACACGCTGAAGGTGTTCACCGACCGCCACGGACTCGAGGAGTTCCGCGCCATCGTGCTGGAGAACCAGCCGCGCATCCGCTGCTGCGCCGTGCTGCCGAGCAAGCCCGACAGCCAGCTCGGCTACGAGTACCTCCCCGAGGAGGAGATCAGCCAGGGCCGCTTCGCCGCGATCGTGGCGGGGATCGAGGACCCGGGCCTGCACGAGATGATCGACCTGGCCCATCTGCAGTGCGCGAGCGGGGTCTGCCCCCTCTGAGGGAGCCATCCGGGAGAGGGAAAACGCCGGAATCCCCGCGCGGCCCTTGCCCTCGGGCGCGGGCTGCGCTACTCGGCGCCCTCACGGCCGCGTTCAGGCGGGCGTGGTGGAATTGGCAGACACGCCAGATTTAGGTTCTGGTGGCGCAAGCCGTGGGGGTTCAAATCCCCCCGCCCGCACCACCCGGCCCTGGTTCGGCGCGGGTTTGGCGTAGGTTTTCTAGGGATTTTTCAAGTCATGCAGGTCACCGAGACGCTCACCGACGGGCTGAAGCGCGGCTTTGCCGTTGTTGTGCCGGCCGCCGACGTTGAAAGCCGCCGCAGCAAGCGGGTGGCCGAACTCAGTCGGACCATCAACCTGCCGGGCTTCCGCCCCGGCAAGGTGCCGACCGCGGTGGTGGTGAGCCGCTACGGCAAGGCCATCATCGCCGAGGTGCTGGAGGACAGCGTCCAGGAGGCCACCCAGCAGGTGTTGACCGAGCGCGGCCTGCGCGCTGCCGTGCAGCCCAAGGTCGAGATGGTCAACGCTGATCCGGCCAAGGATATCGCCTTCAACCTCGACGTCGAGCTGCTGCCCGAGATCGCCATGCCCGACTTCGCGGCGCTGGAGATCACCCGCCTCAAGGCCGAGCCCACCGAGGAGCAGATCACCTCCCAGCTCGACAGCCTGGCCCAGCGTCAGCGGACCCTGGAGGAGATCGCCGAGACTCGCCCGGCGGCGAAGGGCGAGTTCCTCACCCTCGATTTCGAGGGCAAGATCGACGGCGTGGCCTTCCCCGGCGGCAAGGCCGAGGGCATGGATGTGGAAGTGGCCGGCCCCGGCTTCATCCCCGGCTTCACCGAGCAGCTCGAGGGGCTCGCTCCCGGCGAGAAGCGCCAGCTCAAGGTGAGCTTCCCCGCCGAATACGGCGCCGCCGACCTGGCCGGCAAGGACGCCACCTTCGACGTGGCCGCCCACAAGCTCAAGCGCGGTGTGGTTCCCGCGGTGGACGAGGAGCTGGCCAAGAAGATCGGCTTCGAGAATCTCGACGAGCTCAAGAGCACCATCAAGTCGGGCATGCAGCGCGAGCTGGACCGCATCGCCCGCCTGCGGGTGAAGCGCGAGCTGCTCGACGCGCTGGCCGCCAAGGTCGATTTCCCGGTGCCCGGGAGCATGGTCGAGGGTGAGTTCGGCCAGATCTGGCAGCGCATCGAGGCCGACCGCAAGGCCGGGCATCTCGACGCCGAGGACGCCGGCAAGGACGAGGAGACCCTCAAGAAGGACTATCACGCCATCGCCGAGCGGCGGGTGCGGCTGGGTCTGCTGCTGGCCGAGATCGGCCGTGCCAATTCCATCACCGTGGCCCAGGACGAGCTGGCCCGCGCCATGCGCGCCGAGGCCGCCCGCTATCCCGGCCAGGAACAGAAGGTGATGGAGTTCTTCCAGAAGAACCCGCAGGCGATCGAGTCGGTGCGCGCCCCGCTCTTCGAGGAGAAGGTGGTGGACTACGTGCTGGAACTCGCCAAGGTGACGGACAAGACCGTCACCCCCGAGGAGCTGGCCAAGGACCCCGACGAGGCGGCCCCCGATGTGGCGGCCAAGGACGCGGCGGCCAAGGAGCCGGCGGCCGAGACTCCGGCGGAGGGGTGACGACGGAGTCGCGCCTCCCCTCCGGCGCAGGGGCGGGAGGCGCGATGCCGGCGCGGATCTTTCCTCGCGGCGCTGGGCGCCCCATCTATCGTCTGAACATCACTGCACTGCGCCACATCCCCGCCCCGGACCGTCCGGCCGGCGGGGCGGCATGAGAGGTTAGACATGAGCGCCGATCGCGATCCGGTCGAGGTCTACAACAGCAACCTGGTGCCGATGGTGGTCGAGCAGACCGCCCGCGGCGAACGGGCCTACGACATCTACTCGCTGCTGCTCAAGCAGCGCATCATCTTCCTGACCGGCGCGGTGTACGACGAGGTCTCCTCCCTGATCTGCGCCCAGCTGCTGTTCCTGGAGAGCGAGAATCCCAACAAGGACATCTCCTTCTACATCAACAGCCCCGGCGGCGTGGTCTCGGCCGGTCTCGCGATCTACGACACCATGCAGTACATCCGTAGCCCGGTGAGCACGGTGTGCATCGGCCAGGCGGCCTCGATGGGCAGCCTGCTGCTGACCGCCGGCGCCAAGGGCAAGCGCTACGCCCTGCCCAACGCCCGGGTGATGGTGCATCAGCCCTCCGGCGGCGCCCAGGGCCAGGCCACCGAGATCGAGATCCAGGCGCGCGAGATCCTCGAGCTGCGCAAGCGGCTCAACCGGATGTATGTCAAGCACACCGGCCAGCCGCTCGAGGCCATCGAGCGCAAGCTGGAGCGCGACAGCTACATGTCGGCCGAGGAGGCCCGCGACTTCGGCCTGATCGACGAGGTGGTGGAAGCCCGTCCGCACGTCGAGGCCGAGGACAAGGCCTGAGCGGAACCGTCTGGCGCCCCGCCCGTCCGGGTCTTGCCCGCATGTCGTTGACACAGGACACCTCCGCTTGCGTGACGTCCACGCGTGCCCACATGTGAGCCATGACGACAGGAGGGGGCGACCTTCCCTTTACGGTCGCGCCGGTGCTTGACCCGTGCGCGGCGAGGGTGGAGTTTCCCTGGCTGTTTCTTGTTCCTCCGGGGCGCCGGGGGTTAGACTGACTGCTGTGCTACCCCGGCGTCCGGGGCAGGAGTGCTCATGAGCAAGTCGCCCGACACGAAGAACACCCTCTACTGCTCCTTCTGCGGCAAATCGCAGCACGAGGTGCGCAAGCTCATCGCCGGCCCGACCGTGTTCATCTGCGATGAATGCGTCGAACTCTGCATGGATATCATTCGCGAGGAGCACAAGACGCACCTCGTGAAGTCGCGCGACGGGGTGCCGACGCCGAAAGAGATCTGCAAGGTTCTCGACGATTACGTGATCGGCCAGGCGCACGCCAAGAAGGTGCTGAGCGTGGCGGTCCACAACCACTACAAGCGGCTCGCCGCCGGCGCCAAGAACGGCGAGGTGGAGATCGCCAAGTCGAACATCCTCCTGCTCGGCCCCACCGGCTCGGGCAAGACGCTGCTCGCCCAGACCCTGGCGCGCATCCTCGACGTGCCCTTCACCATGGCCGACGCCACCACGCTGACCGAGGCCGGCTACGTGGGCGAGGACGTCGAGAACATCATCCTCAAGCTGCTCCAGGCCGCCGACTACAACGTGGACCGGGCCCAGCGCGGCATCGTCTATATCGACGAGGTCGACAAGATCAGCCGCAAGTCCGACAACCCCTCGATCACCCGCGATGTCTCGGGCGAGGGGGTGCAGCAGGCCCTGCTGAAGATCATGGAGGGCACCGTCGCCTCGGTGCCGCCGCAGGGCGGACGCAAGCATCCCCAGCAGGAGTTCCTGCAGGTCGATACCACCAACATCCTCTTCATCTGCGGCGGTGCCTTCGCCGGGCTGGAAAAGATCATCTCCAGCCGCGGCAAGGGGACGGGCATGGGCTTCGGGGCCGAGGTGCACAGCCCCGACGAGCGCCGCACCGGCGAGATCCTGCGCGAGGTGGAGCCCGAGGACCTGCTGCGCTTCGGCCTGATTCCCGAGTTCATCGGCCGTCTGCCCGTGGTGGCGACGCTGGAGGACCTCGACGAGAAGGCCCTGGTGGAAATCCTCACCCGGCCCAAGAACGCGCTGATCAAGCAGTACCAGCGCCTGTTCGAGATGGAGGGGGTGAAGCTCACCTTCACCGACGACGCCATGGTCTCGGTGGCGCGCCGCGCCATCGCCCGCAGGACCGGCGCGCGCGGGTTGCGCTCCATCATGGAGTCCATCCTGCTCGGCACCATGTTCGATCTCCCCGGTCTCGATGGGGTGGACGAGGTGGTGATCAACAAGGAGGTGGCCGAGAGTCGTGCCGCCCCCCTGTTCCTCTACAGCAAGGACCACGCCGCGAGTGCCGGCACCCAGGCGTCGGCGTAAGCGGACGCCGGCTTGGCAAGCTCCGGCGCGCTCCCCCGGAAGACGGGATCTTGCGGCGCGGTGCGTTCATGCCGATATGCGATGGGTTCATCCGGACGCGCGGTCCGAACGGCGGGTGCCTGGGGCACGGCCGGGCGGGACGAGGCGGCTGGGGATGTGACCCGTGCCCGAACCAGGGGCGGGGCGCAGGCCGACTGTCCTGAAGGAGGTCATCTATGACGCAATCCGATCGCCCCGGCCCGGGCAGCAAGCGCGGCGGGAAAACCGTCGCCGCCAAGCCTGCCGACAAGCCGGAAGACGCCGCGGCTGAGCGCCCGGAGGCCTCCTCCGAGACGGTGCCGCTGGCGGGAGCCCCAGAGGCGGGGGCCCCGGAGGCGGGAACGAAGAAGCCGTCGTCGGGGAAGGGCGACGTGCTGGCGGTGCTGCCGCTGCGCGATATCGTCGTCTTCCCGCACATGATCGTGCCGCTGTTCGTCGGCCGGGAAAAGAGCGTGCGGGCGCTCGAGGCGGTGATGAAGGACGACAAGCAGATCCTGCTGGTCGCCCAGAAGAACGCCGCGCAGGATGACCCTGCCGCCGACGACATCTACCGGGTCGGCACCATCTCGACGATCCTGCAGCTCCTCAAGCTGCCCGACGGCACCGTGAAGGTGCTGGTGGAGGGCAGCCGGCGCGCGCGCATCGCCGAGTTCAAGCAGACCGACTCCTATTTCGAGGCCGTCGTCGAGGAGCTGGCCGAGCCGACCGGCGACGCCAAGGAGCTGGAGGCGCTCGGACGCACCGTGATCGGGCAGTTCGAGCAGTACATCAAGCTCAACAAAAAGATCGCCCCCGAGGTGCTGGTCTCGCTCAACCAGATCGAGGACCCTTCCAAGCTCGCCGACACGGTGGCCGCCCATCTCAACCTCAAGATCGCCGACAAGCAGGAGCTGCTGGAACTCTCCCGCGTCTCCGAGCGGCTGGAGCGCGTGTTCGGGCACATGGAGTCCGAGATCGGCGTGCTGCAGGTGGAAAAGCGCATCCGCAGCCGCGTGAAGCGCCAGATGGAGAAGACCCAGCGCGAGTACTACCTCAACGAGCAGCTCAAGGCGATCCAGAAGGAGCTGGGCGAGGGCGAGGACGGCAAGGACGAGAATGCCGAACTCGAGGAGCGCATCAAGAAGACCCGTCTCTCCAAGGAGGCGCGCGAGAAGGCCCTCTCCGAGCTGAAGAAGCTCAAGACCATGAGCCCGATGAGCGCCGAGGCGACGGTGGTGCGCAACTACCTCGACTGGATGCTCAGCCTGCCCTGGAAGAAGCGCACCAAGGTCAGCAACGACATTCTCGAAGCCGAGAAGATCCTCAACGCCGACCACTACGGACTCGACAAGGTCAAGGAGCGCATCCTCGAGTATCTCGCGGTGCAGTCGCGCTCCTCCAAGCTGCATGGCCCGATCCTCTGCCTGGTGGGACCGCCCGGCGTGGGCAAGACCTCGCTCGGCAAGTCGATCGCGCGCGCGACGGGGCGCAACTTCGTGCGCATGTCGCTCGGCGGCGTGCGCGACGAGGCGGAGATCCGCGGACACCGGCGCACCTACATCGGCTCCATGCCGGGCAAGGTGCTGCAGGGGATGAAGAAGGCGAAGTCCTCCAACCCGCTGTTCCTGCTCGACGAGATCGACAAGCTCGGAGCCGACTGGCGGGGCGACCCTTCTTCGGCCCTGCTGGAGGTGCTGGACCCCGAGCAGAATTCCACCTTCAACGACCACTACCTGGAGGTGGACTACGACCTCTCGGACGTGTTGTTCGTCACCACGGCCAACAGCTTCCATATGCCCGGGCCGCTGATGGACCGCATGGAGATCATTCAGATCCCCGGCTACACCGAGGACGAGAAGATCGAGATCGCCAAGCGCCACCTGATCAGCAAGATCCTCGCAGCGCACAGCCTCAAGGCGGAGGAGTGGTCGATCAGCGAGGATGCGATTCGCGACCTGATCCGCTACTACACACGCGAGGCCGGCGTGCGGAACCTCGAGCGCGAGCTCGCGGGGCTGGCGCGCAAGGCGGTGCGCGAGATCGTCTCCAAGAAGGCCAAGAAGGTCGCCGTCACCCGCAAGAATCTTGAGAAATACGCGGGGGTGAAGCGCTTCCTCTACGGCGAGACCGAGGCCGAGGACATGGTCGGCGTGGTCACCGGCCTGGCCTGGACCGAGGTGGGCGGCGAGATCCTGACCATCGAGTCGGTGCTGATGCCCGGCAAGGGGCGGGTCAAGCACACCGGCAAGCTCGGCGACGTGATGCAGGAAAGTGTCGAGGCGGCGCTCTCGTACGTGCGCTCGCGCTCGATCAGCTTCGGCATCGTGCCGACGATCTTCGAGAAGCGCGACATCCACGTCCATGTGCCCGAGGGGGCGACCCCGAAGGACGGCCCGTCGGCGGGCATCGCCATGGCCACCTCCATGGTTTCGGCGCTCACCGGCATTCCGGTGCACCGCGACGTGGCGATGACCGGCGAGATCACGCTGCGCGGACGGGTGCTGCCGATCGGCGGGCTCAAGGAGAAGCTGCTCGCCGCCCTGCGCGCCGGGATCAAGACGGTGTTCATTCCCAAGGACAACGAGAAGGACATCGCCGAGATTCCCGAGAACGTGAAGAAGGGCCTCAGGCTGGTGCCGGTGGCGCATGTCGATGACGTGATCGCCCAGGCGCTGGTGCGCCCGCCAGAGGCCATCGAATGGGTCGATCCCAGCGAGACCATGCTGGTGGGAAGCGGGGCGGGCGCGCAGCCGCTCGCGCACTGAGCCCTCTCCCCCCTGCGGGGTGAATCCGACGATTCATCAATCCGACCGGCGATCCCGCCGGCCGGATTGATGCGTTGGGGCGACAGGATCATGCCGGGGGCTTCAAAATGGCGGAATTCTGCCGTAAAGCGATGAGCTTTCGTTGACGGCGGAGAAAGCTGGCTTCTAGTGTCGCTCCAGCCGGCCAGCGCGATTCGGCGGGGCCGCAGTGTCCTTCGGGACGTATCAGTGCAGGGGAAATCGCAGTGAACAAAACGGACCTCGTCGCCAAGGTGGCGGAGCAGACCGATCTGGCGCGTGGCAAGGCGGCCGAGGCGGTGGATGCCGTCCTGGAGGCCATCCAGGCCGGCCTGAAGGACGGTGGCGAAGTGCGCCTCGTCGGCTTCGGCACCTTCGAGACGGTGACCCGCAAGGCCTCCACCGGGCGCAATCCGCGGACCGGCGAGCCGATCCAGATCGCCGCATCCACCTCGGTCCGCTTCAAGGCGGGCAAGGCCCTCAAGGACTCGGTGGCCTGAGGCAATGACGCTTGGCCGCGCTCCCGGGGTTTTCCCGGGGCGCGGCCTGCACAGGCGGGGGGATGCTTCCGGACGGACGCATGCCTCGGCCGCAACGGGCGGTTAGCTCAGCGGAAGAGCGTCTCGTTTACACCGAGAGGGCCGGCGGTTCGAACCCGTCACCGCCCATACCGCGCGCGCTGCCAGCAGGGTTGCATCTGCGGCGAACCGAATTTGCGCGAACCCGCTTGACGCCATGTGCGGGACATTCTACATGGCGCGCCTCGCTGCGATGCGGGAGTAGCTCAGTTTGGTTAGAGCGTCGGCCTGTCACGCCGAAGGTCGCGGGTTCGAGCCCCGTCTCTCGCGCCAGTGATCCCCCTCTGGGGTGATCACGGCGTTTTCCTTGAGAAATCTCATCCTCCGGGAAATCCCGATTGCGCGATTTCGTTTGATTTGTTGCCGTTTCCCCCGTCGGCCCTATGGCAGGCCGGGACGGTTCCAGCTAAATTCCCGGCAACTTCCGGCCACAGCCTGAGGGGCGCTTTTCCCTGCAGGCGGGATTTCGCGAGCCGGTCACGGATTAGGGAATTGAAAAATGGCGCCATTCCTCGGTGGGTATTTTCCGATCCTGGTATTCATCGGCATCTCCGCCGTCATCGCGCTGGGGATGATGCTGCCGCCCCTGGTGATCGCACCCCGCAAGCCGGATGCGGAAAAGCTCTCGCCCTACGAGTGCGGGTTCGAGCCGTTCGGTGACGCGCGGCGGCGCTTCGATGTGCGCTTCTACCTGGTCGCCATCCTGTTCATCATCTTCGATCTCGAGGTGGCGTTCCTGTTCCCATGGGCGGTCAGCCTCGCGAAGATCGGCTGGTTCGGATTCCTCTCGATGATGGGCTTTTTGGCTGTGCTGACGGTGGGTTTCGTCTACGAGTGGCGCAAGGGTGCGCTGGAGTGGGAGTGAGCGGCATGTCGGAGAAGGGGAGCGAGCTGGCATGGAACCGGGACGCGCTGCCCCCCGGCCCGCAGCAGGAGGCGGTGGTGCGCGCCGTCACCGGCGAGATCGCCAACCGCGGCTTCGTGGTGGCCAACATCGACAAGGTGATCAACTGGGGGCGCACCGGCAGCCTGTGGCCGATGACCTTCGGCCTGGCCTGCTGCGCCATCGAGATGATCCACTCCTACATGCCGCGCTACGATCTTGACCGCATGGGGGTCATCCCGCGCGCCTCGCCGCGGCAGTCCGACGTGATGATCGTCGCCGGCACGCTGACCAACAAGATGGCCCCGGCCCTGCGCAAGGTCTACGACCAGATGCCCGAGCCGCGCTGGGTGATCAGCATGGGCAGCTGCGCCAATGGCGGCGGCTACTACCACTACTCCTATTCCGTGGTGCGCGGCTGCGACCGGGTGGTGCCGGTGGACATCTATGTGCCGGGCTGCCCGCCCACGGCGGAGGCGCTGGTGTACGGAGTGATGCAGTTGCAGAAGAAGATCCGCCGGACCGGGACGATTCTCCGTGGCTGAGGAGAGCTGCGCCGCCGATGGCCTGCTCGCGCAGGTGGCCGGCCTGAAGGGGGTGTTGCGCACCCTGTGCGAGAAGGACGAGCCTGTCGCGGTGGTGGATCGTGCCGAGCTGCTCGGGGTGATGACCACGCTGCGCGACGACCCGCGCTTCGCCTTCGAGCAGTGCATGGACATCTGCGGAGTGGACTGGCCCGATCGCGCCGAACGTTTCGAGGTTGCCTACAACCTGCTTTCCGTCTCGGCCAACCGCCGGCTGCGCGTGCTGGTGCCGGTGCCCGAGGGCGAAGCGGTGCCCTCCGTGTGGACCCTCTGGCGCTCGGCGACCTGGTGGGAGCGCGAGACCTGGGACATGTTCGGCATTCCCTTCGCGGGGCAGCCCGACATGCGGCGCATCCTCACCGAATACGGCTTCGAGGGGCATCCGCTGCGCAAGGACTTCCCGCTCACCGGCTACGTCGAGGTGCGCTACGACGCGGAGCGCCAGCAGGTGGTGCACGAGAAGGTCCATCTGGTGCAGGACTTCCGCAATTTCGATTTCCTCTCGCCGTGGGAGGCGATGACCGAGCTGCCCGGCGACGAAAAGGCGCGCCAGGGGCGTGAGCCTGCCGGCCGGGAGGGCGGGGAATGAGCGAGACCGCAGCGAAGACCACCCGGACCGTCGAGATCGATGGCGAGGCCCTCAACTTCGGCCCGCAGCATCCGTCCGCCCATGGCGTGCTGCGTCTGGTGCTGGAACTCGACGGCGAGGTGGTGGAGCGGGCCGATCCGCATGTCGGCATGCTGCACCGCGGCACCGAGAAGCTGATCGAGTACAAGAACTACATCCAGGCGGTGCCCTACTTCGATCGGCTCGACTACTGCAGCCCGATGTCGGAGGAACATCCCTTCGTGCTGGCCACCGAGAAGCTGCTCGGCATCGAGGTGCCGGAGCGCGCGAAGTGGATCCGCACGATGTTCGGCGAGATCACCCGCCTGCTGAACCATCTGCTCAACGTCACCACCTACGCGCTCGATGTCGGTGCGCTCTCGCCCTCGTTGTGGGGCTTCGAGGAGCGCGAGAAGCTGATGGAGTTCCACGAGGCGGCCTCGGGGGCGCGCTTCCATGCCAATTATTTCCGTCCCGGCGGCGTGGCCAAGGACCTCCCCGACGGACTCGCCGAGCGCATCTGGGCGTGGAGCGAGACCTTTCCGAAATTCATCGACGACCTTGAAACGTTGCTGACGGGCAATAGGATCTGGAAGCAGCGCACGGTGGACATCGGCGTGATCTCGGCGGAGGAGGCGCTCTCCTGGGGCTTCTCGGGGCCGCCGCTGCGGGCCTCCGGCGTGCCGTGGGACCTGCGCCGTTCCCAGCCCTACGAGATGTACGACCAGTGCGACTTCCAGATTCCGGTGGGCCGCAATGGCGACTGCTACGACCGCTATCTCGTCCGCATGGCCGAGATGCGCGAGAGCACCAAGATCGTCCGCCAGTGCCTCGAAAAAATGAAGCCGGGGCCTGTGAAGACGCAGGATCACAAGTTCACGCCCCCGCCGCGCGCCGAGATGAAGCGCTCGATGGAAGCGCTGATCCATCACTTCAAGCTCTACACCGAGGGGTTCCATGTGCCGGCCGGCGCCACCTATACGGTGGTGGAGACTCCGAAGGGCGAGTTCGGGGTCTATCTGGTGTCCGATGGCACCAACCGGCCCTACCGGTGCAAGATCCGTCCCACCGGCTTTGCCTTCCTGCAGGCGATCGATCTGCTGGCGAAGCGGCACATGCTGGCCGACTGCACCGCGATCATCGGATCGCTCGACGTGGTGTTCGGCGAGGTAGACAGGTAAGCCATGGCAGAAGAGACCGCCGCCCCCGAGGACTTCCGTTTCGATTCCGAGAGTGAAGTGCGCATCGGGAAAATTCTCGCCAAATATCCCGAAGGACGACAAGCCTCGGCGGCGCTGCCGCTGCTCGATCTCGCCCAGCGCCAGATCGCGCGGACCGGCGGCGCGGGCTGGCTGCCGCGGGCCGCGATGGATGCGGTCGCGGAACGGCTTGGCATGCCTCCGATGCGCGTCTACGAGGTGGCCAGCTTCTACACGATGCTCAACAAGAAGCCGGTCGGGAAATACCATCTCCAGGTCTGCACCACGACTCCGTGCTGGCTGCGCGGCTCCGACGAGATCGCCGAGGCGATCCGCCGGAAGACGGGGCTGAAGGGCTGGGGCGAGACCACGCCGGACGGGATGTTCACGCTCGACCACGTGGAATGTCTGGGGGCCTGCGTGAATGCCCCGGTGCTGGCGATCAACGACGACTACTTCGAGGATCTCGACGCGGAGGCCACCGAGAAGCTGCTCGAGGCGCTCAAGCGCGGCGAGGTGCCGCCGCATGGGTCGGTGAAGGGGCGCAATGCCGAGCCGGTCGCCCCCACATCTCAGAAGGCGGAGTGACGACATGCTGAGCGACCGCGACCGCATCTTCACCAATCTGCACGGCCACGGCGACGTGGGGCTCGCGGGGGCGCGGGCGCGCGGCGACTGGGCCGATACCGCGGCGATCCTGGCGCGCGGGCACGATGCGCTGGTCGAGGAGGTCAAGGCCTCGGGGTTGCGCGGACGCGGCGGCGCCGGGTTCCCCACCGGGCTCAAGTGGTCGTTCATGCCCAAGCAGGAGGGGCCCAAGCCGCACTACCTGCTGGTCAACGCCGACGAGTCCGAGCCGGGCACCTGCAAGGACCGCGACATCATCCGCCACGATCCGCACAAGCTGATCGAGGGCTGCCTGCTCGCCTCCTTCGCGATGCGCGCGCATGCCGCCTACGTCTACATGCGCGGCGAGTTCTACAACGAGGCGCAGGTCTTCCAGCGCGCCATCGACGAGGCCTACGCGGCCGGGCTGATCGGCGAGAACGCCTGCGGCTCGGGCTGGAAGTTCGACCTCTATCTCCATCGCGGCGCCGGCGCCTACATCTGCGGCGAGGAGACCGCGCAGATCGAAAGCCTCGAAGGCAAGAAGGGCATGCCGCGGCTCAAGCCGCCGTTCCCGGCGGCGTGCGGGTTGTGGGGCTGCCCCACCACGGTCAACAACGTCGAGAGCATCGCGGTCACGCCGACCATCCTGCGGCGCGGCGCGGCGTGGTTCTCGGCGCTGGGGCGGCCGAAGAATTCGGGCACCAAGGTGTTCTGCATCTCCGGGCACGTGAACAACCCGTGCACCGTCGAGGAGGAGATGGGGATTCCGCTGAAGGACCTCATCGAGAAGCATGCCGGCGGCGTGCGCGGGGGGTGGGACAATCTGCTCGCCGTGATCCCCGGCGGCGCCTCCACTCCGGTGCTCCCCAGGAGCATCTGCGAGACGGCGCTGATGGATTTCGACGGGATGCGCGAGGTGAAGTCGGCGCTGGGCTCGGGGGCGGTGATCGTGATGGACCGCTCCACCGACCTCATCGAGGCCATCGCCCGTATCTCGCGCTTCTTCAAGCACGAGAGCTGCGGGCAGTGCACGCCGTGCCGCGAGGGGACGGGGTGGATGATGCGGGTGATGGATCGCCTCGTCGCGGGACGGGCCGAGCCCGAGGAGATCGATACGCTGGAGCAGGTGACGCGCCAGATCGAGGGACGCACGATCTGCGCCCTGGGCGACGCGGCGGCCTGGCCGGTGCAGGGGCTGATCCGGCATTTCCGGCCGGAGATCGAAGCGCGCATCGCCGCCTACAAGGCCCGCAGCGGCGGCGCGACACAGATGGCGGCGGAGTAGGGCGATGGCGAAGGTCACCGTCGACGGGATCACGGTCGAAGTTCCCGACGGCTCGAATGTGTTGCAGGCGGCGGAAGCGGCGGGGATCGAGATCCCGCGCTTCTGCTACCATGAGCGCCTGTCGGTGGCAGGCAACTGCCGGATGTGTCTGGTCGAGATCGAGAAGGCGCCGCCCAAGCCGTTCTCCTCGTGCTCCTATCCGGTGGCCGACGGCATGGTGGTGCACACCGACACGCCGATGGTGCGCGCCGCCCGCCGCGGGGTGATGGAGTTCCTGCTCATCAACCATCCGCTCGACTGCCCGATCTGCGACCAGGGCGGCGAGTGCGACCTGCAGGACCAGGCGATGGGCTACGGCGGCGACGCCTCGCGTTTCCACGAAGCCAAGCGCGCCCGCAGCGACATCGACTTCGGGCCCCTGGTGCGCGGCGTGATGACGCGCTGCATCCAGTGCACCCGTTGCGTGCGCTTCGCCGCCGAGATCGCCGGGGTGCCCGAGATGGGCGCCTACGGGCGCGGCGAGGACACCAAGATCGGCACCTACGTGCAGAAGGCGCTCACCTCGGAGCTTTCGGGCAACCTCATCGACATCTGCCCGGTGGGCGCGCTGACCTCGCGGCCGTACGCCTTCGTGGCGCGGTCGTGGGAGCTGAACAAGACCGACAGCGTGGACGTGCTCGACGCGGTGGGGGCGGCGATCCGGGTGGATAGCCGCGGGCCCGAGGTGCTGCGTGTGCTGCCGCGCGTCAACGAGGACGTCAACGAGGAGTGGCTGGCCGACAAGAGCCGCTTCTCGGTGGATGGCCTGAAGCGGCGCCGGCTCGATTCCTGTTGGGTGCGGCGCGAGGGCAGGCTGGAGAAGGCCACCTGGCCCGAGGCGTTCGAGGCGATCGCGGCGAAGCTGTCCGGGCTTGCCGGCGAGCGGATCGGCGCGGTGGCGGGCAATCTCGCGGATGCCGAGAGCATGTATGCGCTCAAGGCGCTGCTGGCCTCCCTCGGCTCGGCCAATCTCGACTGCCGCCAGGACTGGGCGGGGGGCGATGTCTCGCGGCGGGACTACTACACCTTCAACACCTCCATCGCCGGCATCGAGGAGGCGGACGCGCTGCTCATCGTCGGCGCCAATCCGCGTCACGAGGCGCCGCTGATCAACGCGCGCATCCGCAAGCGCTGGCTGCGGGGCGGCTTCCCCGTGGCGGTGGTCGGCGCGGCGCGCGATCTGACCTATCCGGCCGAGACGATCGGCGACGGGCCGGAGGCGCTGCGGGCCCTGCTCGGCGGAGAGGGATTCGCCGCGACGCTGAAGGCGGCGAAGAAGCCGATGATCATCGTCGGCCAGTCGGCGCTGGCGCGCACGGACGGGGCGGCGATTCTCGCGGCCTGCTGGAATCTTGCCGCCGAGACCGGCATGCTCACCCCGGAGTGGCATGGCTTCAACGTGCTGCAGACCGCGGCCGCGCGCGTGGGCGCGCTCGATCTCGGCTTCCTGCCCGGCCCGGGCGGCAAGGGCATGGCCGAGATGCTGGGCGGCGGCGTGGACGTGATGTGGCTGCTCGGCGCGGACGAGTTCAATACGGCGATGATCGGGGCCTCGACCTTCGTGGTCTATCAGGGCAGCCACGGTGACCGCGGCGCGGCGCGGGCCGACGTGATCCTTCCCGGCGCCGCCTACACCGAAAAGAACGGCACCTACGTCAACACCGAAGGGCGGGTGCAGCGCGGGCAGCTCGCGGTCTATCCGCCGGGCGAGGCGCGCGAGGACTGGAAGGTCCTGCGTGCCTTCTCGGCCTATCTCGAAAAGCCGCTGCCCTTCGACACGCTGGAGGCGCTGCGCGGGAAGATGGAGGCGGAGTATCCCACCTTCGCGCGGCGCGACATCCTGCCGCGCTTCGGCTGCCCGGACGCCACCGCGCCGGCGGCGGCCGTCGAGATGGGGGTGCGGCCCTTCGGGGAATGGTTCGCCACCTATTACCAGACGGACCCGATCAGCCGCGCCAGCCCGACCATGGCGGAATGCGTGACGGCCCACGCGCCGGTCGCGGCGCAGGCGGCGGAGTAGGGCGATGCTCGACCTCATCAAATGGTTCTTCGCCACCCCGATCGGCTATCTGGTGCTGGTGCTGCTGGAGTCGCTGGCGATCCTGGTGCCGCTGCTGATCGGCGTCGCCATGCTGACCTACGTCGAGCGCAAGGTGCTGGCCGCGATCCAGCTGCGCAAGGGGCCCAACGTGGTCGGCCCCTTCGGCCTGCTGCAGCCCTTCGCCGACGCCATCAAGATGATGATGAAGGAGGTGGTGATCCCGACCGGGGCCAACCGCTTCCTCTTCCTGCTGGCGCCGCTGCTCACCTTCACCCTGGCGATGATGGCCTGGGCGGTGATGCCGGTGGGCGCGGGATGGGTGGTGGCCGACATCAACGTGGGCCTGCTCTACCTGTTCGCGATCTCCTCGCTCGGCGTCTACGGCATCGTCATCGCCGGATGGTCGTCCAACTCCAAGTATCCGCTGCTCGGGGCGCTGCGTTCGGCGGCGCAGATGGTCAGCTACGAGGTCTCGATGGGCTTCGTGCTGGTCTGCGTGCTGCTCTGCGTGGGCAGCCTGAACCTCTCCGACATCGTGCGGGCGCAGGAGCACCTGTGGTTCTTCATTCCGCTGCTGCCGATGTTCGTGGTGTTCGTGATCTCGGCGCTGGCCGAGACCAACCGCGCGCCGTTCGACCTGCCCGAGGGCGAAAGCGAGATCGTCGCGGGGTTCATGGTCGAATACAGCTCGATGCCGTTCGGCCTGTTCTTCCTCGGCGAATACGCCAACATGTTCCTGATGAGCGGGCTGATCACCACGCTGTTCCTGGGCGGCTGGCTCGGGCCCTTCGGTTTGTGGCCGGCGCTCGGGCCGCTGTGGTTCTTCCTCAAGCTGTGCCTCTGCCTGTTCTGGTTCCTCTGGGCGCGTGCCACCTTCCCGCGTTTCCGCTACGACCAGCTGATGCGCCTCGGGTGGAAGGTGTTCCTGCCGCTGTCGCTGGTCTGGCTCGTCGTCACCGCCACGGCGCTGATGGTCTTCGGGTGGTTGCCCAATGCCTGACAGCATGAAAATCGACTGGCGTGCCGGAAGGGGAGCTTGCTGATGGCCTTTATCGATCGCACCGTGCGCAGCCTGCTGCTGACCGAGCTTCTGCGCGGCATGGCGCTCACCTTCGGCTTCATGTTCCGGCCCAAGGCGACCATCAACTATCCCTACGAGAAGGGCCCGCTCTCGCCGCGCTTCAAGGGCGAGCACGCGCTGCGCCGCTATCCCAACGGCGAGGAGCGCTGCATCGCCTGCAAGCTGTGCGAGGCGACCTGCCCGGCGCAGGCCATCACCATCGAGGCGGAGCCGCGCGCTGACGGGTCGCGCCGCACCACCCGCTACGATATCGACATGACCAAGTGCATCTACTGCGGCCTCTGCGAGGAGGCCTGTCCGGTGGACGCCATCGTCGAGGGGCCGAACTTCGAGTTCGCCACCGAGACGCGCGAGGAGCTGATGTACGACAAGGCGAAGCTCCTTTCGAACGGCGACCGCTGGGAGGCCGAGATCGCGCGGCGGCTGGAGATGGACGCCCCCTATCGCTAGGACACCGCTGGGACCGAGAGAAAGAATGAGCAATCCATATGACCGGTCGAGCGGAGGCGCGGCATGATCGCGGCGATCTTCTTCTACGTGTTTGCCGCAATCCTGCTCGGCTCTGCGGCGGCGGTGGTCACGGCGCGCAACCCCGTGCATTCCGTGCTGTTCCTGATCCTCGCCTTCTTCAACGCCTCGGCGCTGTTCCTGATCGCCGGGGCGGAGTTCCTGGCGATGATCCTGGTCATCGTCTACGTCGGCGCGGTGGCGGTGCTGTTCCTGTTCGTGGTGATGATGCTGGACATCAACTTCGAGCAGTTGCGCAGCGGATTCCAGCGCTACCTGCCGGTGGGGCTGGCGGTGGTGGCCGTGCTGGTGGTGGAACTGGCGACGGTGCTGGCGGGCTGGAAGTTCGCGCCCCAGGCCGCCGCGGTGCGCTTCCTGCCGGAGGCGGCGAGCATCCCCAACACCGCCCAGCTCGGGCAGGTGCTGTACACGGATTTCGTTTTCCTCTTCCAGGCCGCCGGGCTGATCCTGCTGGTGGCGATGATCGGCGCGATCGTGCTGACCCTGCGCCCGCACAACCGGGCACGCCGGCAGAATATCGCCGAGCAGATCGCGCGTGACCCCGCCGAGGCGCTGGCGCTGATGGACATTCCCAGCCGCACCGGGGTGGCGGCGCTCGGCATCCGCCGGCCGCTGGAGAAGGGCGCGGCCCCCGGCCCCGCCGAAGAGACTCACGCGGGAGGGCACCCCTGATGGCTGTCGGTCTGTTCCACTATCTGGTGGTTGCCGCGCTGCTGGTGACGCTGGGCATCTTCGGCATCTTCCTCAACCGCAAGAACGTCATCGTCATCCTGATGTCGATCGAGCTGATCCTGCTGGGGGCCAACCTCAACCTGGTGGCCTTCTCCGCTGCGCTGCAGGACCTCGTGGGCCAGGTGTTCGTGATGTTCTCCCTCACCGTTGCCGCGGCCGAAGCGGCGATCGGGCTGGCGATCGTGGTGGTCTATTACCGCAACCGCGGCTCGATCGAGGTCGAGGACGTGAACCTGATGAAGGGCTGAGCAGATGCTGATCGCCGTCGCTGTTTTTGCGCCGCTGCTCGGTTCCATCGTTTCCGGGTTGTTCGGCAAGGTCATCGGGGATCGCTGGGCCGAGGCGGTTGCCATTCTCTGCATGGTGGTCGCCGCGATCTGCGGGGTCTCCGCCTTTGTCGGGCTGATCTACGGGGGCGCGGCACCGAGCGTGGTGCTGCTCGCGACCTGGGTCGAGTCCGGCAGCCTCCATGTCTCCTGGGCCCTGCACTATGACGCGCTCTCGGCCGCGATGGTGGCGATGGTCACCGTGGTCGGGCTGCTGATCCACATCTACTCGGTGGGCTACATGGCCCACGACGACTGCATCTGGCGCTTCTTTTCGTACCTGAACCTGTTCTGCTTCTCCATGCTGATGCTGGTGACGGCGGACAATCTGGTGCAGCTGTTCTTCGGGTGGGAAGGCGTGGGCCTGATGAGCTACCTGCTCATCGGCTTCTGGTATCACCGCCCCAGCGCCTGCGACGCGGCCATGAAGGCGTTCATCGTCAACCGCGTGGGCGACCTCGGCTTCGCGCTGGGCATCGCGCTGACCTTCTGGACCTTCGGGTCGGTGGAATTCTCCTCCGTGTTTTCCACGGTGGCCGCCCACCAGAACGACACCTACACGCTGTTCGGCACCCAGTTGCGCGTGCTGGAGGTGATCGGCTTCCTGCTGTTCATCGGCGCCATGGGCAAGTCGGCGCAGCTCGGCTTGCATGTCTGGCTGCCCGACGCCATGGAGGGGCCGACCCCGGTCTCCGCCCTGATCCATGCGGCCACCATGGTCACCGCCGGGGTGTTCCTGATGGCGCGCTTCTCGCCGGTGATGGAATACGCCCCGTATGCGCTGGGCTTCGTCACCTTCATCGGCGCCTCGACGGCGCTGCTCGCGGCCACCATCGGCTGCGTGCAGAACGACATCAAGCGGGTGATCGCCTACTCCACCTGCTCGCAGCTCGGCTACATGTTCGTGGCTGCGGGCGTGGGGGCCTATCAGGTCTCGATCTTCCATCTGCTGACGCACGCCTTCTTCAAGGCGCTGCTCTTCCTCGGGGCCGGCTGCGTGATGCACGCCCTGGCCGACGAGCAGGACATGCGGCGCATGGGCGGCCTGTGGAAAAAGATCCCGGTCACCTACGCGATGTTCTGGGTGGGCAGCCTGGCGCTGGCCGGCGTGCCGCCCTTCGCCGGCTACTATTCGAAGGACGCCATCCTCGAGGCGGCCTACGCGGCGGGCACGGGCATCGGCGCCTACGGCTTCTGGTGCTGCCTGATCGCGGCCTTCCTGACGGCCTTCTATTCGTGGCGGCTGATCCTGCTGACCTTCCACGGCAAGCCGCGGGCCGATGCCGAAACGTTCCGCCACGCCCACGAGAGCCCGCCGGTGATGACCGTTCCGCTGCTGGTGCTGGCGGTGGGCGCGCTGGTTGCGGGCTTCACCTTCCGCGACCAGCTCATCGGCGAGCACTGGTCGGCCTTCTGGGGCAGCGCGATCTTCGTGGGCAGCGGCAATCATGTGCTGGCTGCGATGGAGGAGCTTCCGGGGTGGGTTTCGGCGGCGCCGACGGTGTTCGGGCTGGCCGGCATCGCTCTGGCCTATGTGTTCTACATGGTGGCGCCGCAGGTGCCGGCGCTGCTGGCCGCGCAGTTCCGTCCGCTCTATCTGCTGCTGCTCAACAAGTACTACGTGGACGAGTTCTACGGAGCGGTGTTCATCCGCCCGCTGCGCGCGCTCGCCAAGGTGCTCTGGCAGGTGGTTGACGCCACCGTCATCGACGGCGTGCCCAACGGCATCGCCTCGCTGGCGCAGGACGGCGCGGGGCGGAGTTCGAAGCTGCAGACCGGCTCGCTGGCGATCTACGCCTTCTCGATGCTGATCGGCGTGGTGGTGCTGAGCGGCATGGTTCTCCTTATGCTGGTGATGCGGTGATCGCGATGAACGGTGTCGGCTTTCCTCTGCTGTCGCTGGTCACCTGGCTGCCGCTGGTGGGCGGGGCGGTGATCCTTTCGCTGCGCGGCGACGAGGCCGCCGTGGCCGCCAACGCCCGCTGGACGGCGCTGTGGACCTCGCTCGCGGTCTTCGTCTTCTCGATCCTTCTGTGGGTCGATTTCGATCCGGCCAACCCCGGCTTCCAGTTCGTCGAGAGCCACGCCTGGATGCCGCAGTGGGGCATGACCTACAAGTTGGGCGTGGACGGCATCTCGGTGTTGTTCGTGCTGCTTGCCACCCTGCTCACCCCCATCTGCATCCTGGCGAGCTGGGAATCCATCAAGAGCCGGGTGCGCGAATACATGCTCTCCTTCATGGTGCTCGAAACCATGATGGTGGGCATGTTCTGCGCGCTCGACTTCGTGGTCTTCTACGTGTTCTTCGAGGGCGTGCTGATCCCGATGTATCTCATCATCGGGGTGTGGGGCGGCCCGCGGCGCGTGTATGCGGCGCTGAAGTTCTTCCTCTACACGCTGGCCGGCTCGGTGCTGATGATGCTGGCGCTGATCGCCATGTGGCATGTCGCGGGCACCACCGACATCGAGGTGCTGCTGCACACCACCTTCCCGGCCTCGATGCAGATCTGGCTGTTCCTCGCCTTCCTCGCCTCCTTCGCGGTGAAGGTGCCGATGTGGCCGGTGCACACCTGGCTGCCGGACGCGCACGTCGAGGCGCCCACCGCGGGCTCGGTCATCCTGGCCGGCGTCCTGCTGAAGATGGGGGCCTACGGCTTCCTGCGCTTCTCGGTGCCGATGCTGCCGCAGGCCTCGGCCACGCTGGCGCCGCTGATGTTCGCCCTGGCGGTGATCGCGGTGGTCTACACCTCCTGCGTCGCGCTCGCGCAGACCGACATGAAGAAGCTGATCGCCTACTCCTCGGTCGCGCACATGGGCATCGTGGTGATCGGCATCTTCTCGATCAATGAGCAGGGCATCTCGGGGGCGCTGTTCCAGATGCTCAGCCATGGCATCGTGGCCAGCTCGCTGTTCCTCTGCGTGGGCGTGGTCTACGACCGGATGCACACCCGCGAGATCGCCCGCTACGGCGGCCTCGGCGACCGCATGCCGAAATACGCCTTCGTGTTCCTGCTGTTCACCTATGCCTCGATGGGCCTGCCGGGCACGGCCGGGTTCGTGGGCGAGTTCCTGGTGCTGGTCGGCGCGATGAAGATCAATTTCTGGCTCGCGCTCACCGGCTCGCTGGGGATGATCCTCGGCGCCTGCTACATGCTGTGGCTCTACCGGCGCATCATCTTCGGCACCATCACCCGTGCCGAGCTGAAGGCGATGCTGGACCTCTCGCCGCGCGAGATGCTGGTGTTCGCCCCGCTGATCGTGATGACCATCTGGATGGGCGTCTATCCGTCCGCCTTCAGCGGGTTCTGGGATGCGTCGGTGTCCGCGATGGTGGCGCATCACCAGGCCGCCCTGGCGTCTCCTGTCCACCTTGCTGAACTCGTCGCGGGAGTGTTGCGCTGATGAACTGGACCGTCGCCCTCCCCGAGATCGTGCTGGCCCTCTGCGGACTCGCCATCCTGCTGGTTGGCGTGCTGCGCCGGGACAACGCCTTCACGCTCTGCTCCATGCTGACGATCGGCGCCTTCCTGATCGCCGCGGTGACCATCATCGCCGCG
Source organism: uncultured Acetobacteraceae bacterium (assembly GCA_937874445.1). Lineage (GTDB taxonomy): Bacteria > Pseudomonadota > Alphaproteobacteria > Acetobacterales > Acetobacteraceae > Rhodovastum. Next base: position 33,375 of record CALNAL010000100.1, read on the forward strand.
CCGCAGGGGGCCGGCTACCACGGGCTCTACGTGGCCGATGCCTTCAGCGGCTACGTCAAGCTGCTGATCCTGGCCGCTTCCGCCCTCGGCGTGATCGCCACGCTCGACTATGCCGGGCACGAGGCGCTGCGGCGCTTCGAGTTCCCGGTGCTGATGCTCTTCTCCACCCTGGGCGGGATGGTGATGGCGTCGGCCGTCAACCTGATGAGCCTCTACATCGGGCTGGAGCTGCTTTCGCTGGCCATCTACGTGCTGGCCGCCTTCGCGCGGGACACGCTGCGCAGCGCCGAGGCGGGCCTGAAGTATTTCGTGCTGGGCTCGCTGGCCTCGGGGCTGCTGCTCTACGGCGCCTCGCTGGTCTACGGCTTCGGCGGCACCATGGATTTCGCCCGGCTCGCGGGCGAGCTGGGCACACCGGTGGCGGCCTCGCCGGGGCTGATCGTCGGCATGATCTTCGTGGTGGTGGGGCTCGCCTTCAAGATCTCCATCGTGCCCTTCCACATGTGGACGCCTGACGTCTACGAGGGCGCCCCCACGCCGGTGACGGCCTTCCTGGCCACCGCGCCGAAGGTGGCCGGGCTGGCGCTGCTGCTGCGCGTGCTGGTGGTGCCTTTCGGGCACCTGCTCGCGGACTGGCAGCAGGTGATCGTGCTGGTCTCCATCCTCTCCATGCTGCTCGGCTCCTTCGCCGCCATCGCGCAGAGCAACATCAAGCGGCTGATGGCCTATTCCTCGATCGGCCATATGGGCTACGCGCTGGTGGGGCTGGCGGCGGGCACGCCCGAGGGGGTGCGCGGATCGCTGATCTACATCCTCACCTACGTGTTCATGAACGCCGGAGCCTTTGCCTGCATCCTCTGCATGCGCCGCCAGGGCCGCGCGCTGGAGCGCATCGCCGACCTCGGCGGGCTCGGGCGCACCGACCCGGCGCTGGCGCTGGCCATGGCGATCTTCATGTTCAGCATGGCGGGCATCCCGCCGTTCGCCGGGTTCTGGGGCAAGTATTTCGTGTTCACCGCGGCGGTGGGCGCCGGGCTGTGGACGCTCGCCATCCTCGGCGTGCTCACCAGCGTGCTGGGCGCGTACTACTACATCCGCATCGTCAAGGTGATGTACTTCGACGAGGCCGAACCCGCGTTCGACCGCCGTCCCGGATCGCTTTCCTTCGCCGCGGCCGTCACGGCGCTGTTCGTGACCTTCTTCGTCGTGGTTCCCGCGCCCTTCGTGGCGGCGGCGGAGGCGGCGGCGCGCGCTATCTGCTGGTGAGCGCTCCCGGTCGGGCCGACCCGGAGCCCTGGCGTCTGGACCCGGAGTCCTGGCGTCTGGAAGTGCATGCGTGCCTGCCCTCCACCGCCGATCTCTGCCGGGCCCGTGCCGAGGCGGGAGAGGCGGATGGCCTGGCGATCCTGGCCCTGCGCCAGAGCACCGGGAAGGGCACGCACGGCCGGAGCTGGGCGGACTGTCCCGGCAATCTGGCCTTGTCCGTGCTGTGGCGCCCGGGCGGTCCGGCCGTGCAGGCCGGGTGCTGGGGGCTGCTGGCCGGAGTCGCGGTGGCCGAGGCGCTGGCCACCTTCCTGCCGCCGGAGGCGCCGCTCACCCTGAAATGGCCCAACGACGTGCTGCTCGGCGGCGGCAAGATCGTCGGCATCCTGGCGGAAAGCGTGGCCACGGCGGAGGGGACGCTGGAGTGGCTGTCGTTCGGGATCGGGGCCAATCTGGCGATGGCGCCCGAGGTGCCGGGGCGGCGGACGGCCTGCCTTGCCGCCTATGGCGCGCCGCCCCCCCCGCGGCAGGCGGCCGCCGTGGTGCGGGCGGCCCTCGCGCGCTGGCGCGACCGCGTGGCGCGCGAGGGGTTTGCTCCGGTGCGGGACGCCTTTCTGCAACGGGCTCCCCGGCCCGGCACGCCGCTGTCCCTGCATCGCGGGGCGGAAAACATCGTCGGCCGCTTCGCCGGGCTTGACTCCGGGGGGGCTCTGCTGCTGCACACCAGCCAGGGCCTGCGGACTTTCGTCGCCGGGGAGGTCACCTCCCAGACGGGCGGGGCCGCCTGAAGGAGGAAGCACCGATGCTGCTGGTGGTGGATGCCGGCAATACCAACGTGGTCTTCGCGGTACACGACGGCGCCAAATGGCGCGGCATCTGGCGCATCGCCACGGATGCCATGCGTACCTCCGACGAATACGGCGTGTGGCTTTCCGCGCTGCTGACCCACGGCGGCCTGCGCGAAGCCGATATTACCCAGGCGGTGATCGGCACGGTGGTGCCGGCGGCCCTTTACCACTTGCGCCGCCTGGTACGCGACTGGTTCACGGTGGAGCCGCTGGTTGCCCAGGCGCGTCTCGACTGGGGCTTTCGCATCCGCACCGACAACCCCGAGGAGGTCGGCGCCGACCGCCTGCTCAACGCGCTGGCCGGGCACCGGAAATATGGCGGGCCGCTGGTGGTGATCGACTTCGGCACCGCCACCACCTTCGACGTGGTAGGCGACAACGGCGACTACCTGGGGGGCGTCATTTCCCCGGGCATCAACCTTTCCATGGAGGCGCTGCACAGCGCGGCGGCGCGGCTGCCGCGCATCGGCATCGGCCGGCCGAGCGCGGTGATCGGCACCAATACCATTGCGGCGATGCGGTCCGGCATCTATTGGGGGTATGTCGCGCTGATCGAGGGCGTTGTCGCGCGCATCCAGGCTGAGTACAGGGCCGAACTGAAGGTTGTCGGCACGGGGGGGCTGGCGCCGCTGCTGGCCGAGGGCACCTCGGTGCTGGCGATTCTCGACCCCGACCTGACGCTTGATGGGCTGCGCCTGTTGGCGGCGCGCAACCCGGTTCCCGTGTGGAATCGTGACAGGGCGCGCACGGCACCCGAAACTGACTGAATCGCAACCCGCTCCGGCGGGAGGCTGACGGAGCGGGCTGACATGAAGATGGCGAACGACCTGGCATTCCTGCCGCTGGGCGGGACTGGCGAGATCGGCATGAACCTCAATCTCTACCGCAGCGGCGGACGCTGGCTCGCGGTGGATTGCGGCATCGGCTTCGGGGGCGCGGCACATCCGGAAGTGGACGTGATGCTGCCCGATCCCTCCTTCATCGTCGAACGCCGCAAGGATCTGGTGGGGCTGGTCATTACCCACGCCCACGAGGACCACGTGGGCGCGGTGGCGGCGCTGTGGCCGCAGCTCGGCTGCCCGGTCTACACCACGCCCTTCACCGGCGCGGTGCTGCGCCGCAAGCTCGACGAGGCCGGCCTGCTCGACGAGGTGCCGCTGCACGTGCTGCCCCCGGGGGCCAGCTTCGACCTGGAGCCCTTCGCGCTGCGCTTCGTGCAGATGGCGCACTCGATCCCCGAAGCGCAGGCGCTGCTGGTGCGCAGCGGCGCCGGGGCCGTGCTGCACACCGGCGACTGGAAGCTCGACCCCGATCCCCTGGTCGGTCCCCGCACCGACGAGGAGGCGCTGGCCGAGATCGGCCGCGAGGGCGTGCTGGCGCTGATCTGCGATTCCACCAATGCCACGGTGGAGGGCACCTCCGGCTCGGAGGCGACTGTCCGCCGCACGCTCACGCAGCTGATTCATGACCTGTCCGGACGGGTGGCGGTGACGTGCTTCGCCTCCAACATCGCCCGCATCGAATCGGTGGCGCTGGCGGCCAAGGCGGCCGGCCGGGTGGTGGCCACGGTGGGGCGCTCGCTGCGCAGCATGGAGGATGCGGCCCGCACCTGCGGCTATCTGACCTCGGTGCCGCCCTTCCTCGGCGAGGACGAGGCCGCCGATATCGAGGACGATCGCCTGCTGCTGCTGGTGACCGGCAGCCAGGGCGAGCAGCGTTCGGCACTGGCCCGCATCGCCGCCGACCAGCATCCGCGCGTCGAACTCGGCGAGGGCGACACGGTGGTCTTCTCCTCGCGGGTGATCCCCGGCAACGAGCGGGCGATCGGCGCGGTGCAGGATGACCTGGTGCGCCACGGCGTGCACGTGATCACCGATACCGACCACAGCCTGCATGTCTCCGGCCATCCGGCGCGCGGGGAGCTGCGGCGGCTCTATGAGCTGGTGCGGCCGCCGGTGGCAATTCCGGTGCATGGAGAGTGGCGCCATCTGGCGGCCCACGCGGAGCTGGCGCGGGCGGCCGGGGCACGCCCGGTGCTGATCGACGACGGCGACCTGGTCAATCTGGCCCCCGGCGAGATCGAGGTGGTGGATTCCGCTCCGGTGGGGCGCCTGGTGCTCGACGGCAATCGCCTGCTGCCGTTTGCCGGAGGGGTCATGGGGACCCGGCGGCGGATGCTGTTCAACGGGGTGGTGGTCGCCTCGCTGGCGGTGGACGAGGAGGGGACCCTGCTCGGGATGCCGCTGGTGAGCGCGCCGGGGTTGCTGGAGTCGGAAAGCCCCGAGACGGTCCGCGTGGCGGGAGAGCTGGCCCAGGTGGTGGAATCGCTGCCCGATCCGGTGCGCGGTGAGGACGAACTGCTGCGCGAGGCGGTGCGCGGCGCCCTGCGGCGGCTGCTGGGGCGGCGCCTGCAGAAGCGGCCCGTGGTCGAAGTGCATCTGATGCGAATCTGACCCCGGACGCTGTCCGGGGGACTTCGGGAGGCGGGACGGAATTTGCCTCCCGCGCTGTTCGTGCCCGTTTCCAGGCTGGAAAATTCTATTTTTGTGCAGAGTGCCTGGAAAACAGGCAATTTCTGTCTGAAGACGCAAAAAAGACGCCGCAAAGGGCGATTAAATGTTGGACAAAAGGCAGGGTGGGGGATGATTCTATCCCCCAGAAAGAAGTTGATCTTCTTTCTGCCGTGTGACTGGCGTTTCCTCCCTAAACTTGGCCCGCACTGCCTCGGAGCGTGCGGGCCTTTTCTTTTTAGCCGAGCCGCGGGCCGGCCGCCACGCCATTTTGCCCCCAAGAGAGGCGGCGTGACACTTCGTTGCGCACATCTTGGTGTACGGGTAGGGAAATTGCCGCCCGTCGACGGGGTGTGCATGGAAACTTCGGAGAACGGGGGCGGCTTGGTCGAGGAAGGTCTTCTTTTTCCTGAAGGAAAAAGAAGCAAAAAGGACTTTTGTCCGT
>CALNAL010000101.1 GCA_937874445.1 uncultured Acetobacteraceae bacterium
GGCCGGCCCCCCGCCCCCCGCCCCGTGGGCGGCCCCCCCCCCCCCCCCCGGCGCCCAAGCCGACACGTCGCACAGCCCCCTACCCCCGGGTCAGCCCGCCGCGCATCTCGACGAAGCGCACCACCTCCTCGACGCCGATGCCGGCCCGGATATTGGTGAACACGAACGGCCGGTCTGCGCGCATGCGCCGGGAATCGCGTTCCATCACCGCGAGGTCGGCTCCGACCAGGGGAGCGAGGTCGATCTTGTTGATGACCAGCAGGTCGGAGCGGGTGATGCCGGGCCCGCCCTTGCGGGGGATCTTGTCGCCGGCGGAGACGTCGATGACGTAGAGGGTGAGGTCGGCGAGTTCGGGGCTGAAGGTGGCGGAGAGGTTGTCCCCGCCGCTTTCGATGAGGATGGCGTCGAGGTCGGGGAAGCGCTGTTCCAGCTCGGCCACCCCGGCGAGATTGATGGAGGCATCCTCGCGGATGGCGGTGTGGGGGCAGCCGCCGGTCTCGATGCCGAGGATGCGTTCGGGGGGCAGCGAGCCGGCGCGGGTGAGGAACTCGGCGTCCTCGCGGGTATAGATGTCATTGGTGATGGCGGCGAGCTGGTAGCGCCCGCGCAGGGCCTTGCAGAGGGCGTCCATCAGCGCGGTCTTGCCGGTGCCGACGGGGCCGCCGACCCCCACGCGCAGCGGTCCGTTGGGAGAGCTCATGATCTGAACAGCCTCGTGTACTGGGTTTCGTGGCGCATGGCGGCGAGGTCGGCGCGGAAGGCGGTGCTGGCGATCTCCTCCAGCGCGGCCCCGCGGCTGATGGCGGCGACCTCGAGCAGCACGGGCTCCAGGCCGGCGAGCACAGCCAGCCCGGCGCTCTGCCCGAGCGGGATCAGCCGCACCGCGGCGGAAATCAGCGTGGCGGCGAGCGCCTGGAGATAGCCGGCGCAGGTGGCCTCGACGTCGATGGCGTGCTCCCCGGCAAGGGCGCCGACGGCGACGGGATAAGGCATGCCGGGATGCGGTGCCATGCCCCAGGCGCGGGCGGCGCGGCAGAAGGCCTCGCCCTGCTGCACGGTTTCGGCCAGGCGTTCGCGGGCGGGCTGCGCGGCGCGCCCGAAGGCGGCCACCCCGGCCAGGGCCGCGGGGTCGGCGTGGGCCGCGTGGGCATGGCGCAGCAGGATCGCGTCGGTCCGCCCGGCGCCCTCGCGCAGCAGGTCCTCGACCCAGTCCCGCAGAGTGGCGGCATCGCGCAGGTCGCCGGCCTCCACCGCCCATTCGATGCCGTGCGACCAGGCGAACCCGCCGGTGGGAAAGGCCGGCGAGAGCCACGCCAGCAGACGCAGCAGGGCCGCCCCCTCAGCCATGTTCGTGGGAATGAGGATGCGCGTAGGCCCCCTCCTCCGGGTCGAACGGCGCCTCCACCGGAACGGCGTGCCCGCCGAGGCCGTGCACCATTTCGGCGATGACATGGTCGGCGCGGATGCGGATGTGTCCTGGCAGGAGCTGCACCGGCAGGTGGCGGTTGCCGAGGTGCCAGGCCAGGCACACCAGCGCGTCGGCGTCGTGCGCGTGGATGTCGAGCAGGCTCTCGGGCGCGGCGTGCACCAGCACCGCGCCGGCCTCGGTTGCGAGCCCGTCGCCCTCGCGCAGGTGCGCCGGGCGCGCGAAGTCGAGCAGCAGGGAGCCGCCCTTTTCCGTCGCGAGCACGATGCGCCGGCGGTGGCGCAGGTCGAAGTCGAGGCTCACCGCATCGACGGCGGAGGCAACATCCCAGCTTCCCGCCGGGAGGATCGTGTCGCAGCGCATCAGAACAGGAAGTAGCGCTGGGCCATCGGCAGCACGGCCGCCGGCTCGCAGGTGAGCAGCACGCCGTCGGCGCGGACCTCGTAGGTTTCGGGATCGACCTCGATGTGCGGCGTGGCGTCGTTGTGGACCATGCTGGCCTTGGAGATTCCGCCGCGGGTATTGCGCACCGCCGAGACCATCCGGCGCAGCCCGAGCCGCGCGGGCAGGTCGGCCTCCAGCGCCGCGCCGGAGAGGAAGGTGATGCAGCTGGCCGCCAGCGCCGAACCGAAGGCGCCGAACATCGGCCGGGTGTGGACGGGTTGCGGGGTGGGAATGGAGGCGTTGGTATCGCCCATCATCGCGAGCGAGATGGTTCCGCCCTTGATCACCATGTCGGGCTTCACGCCGAAGAAGGCGGGGGTCCACAGCACCAGGTCGGCCAGCTTGCCGATTTCCACCGAGCCGATCTCGTGGGCCATGCCGCCGGCGATCGCGGGGTTGATGGTGTATTTGGCGATGTAGCGCTTGACGCGATTGTTGTCGTCCCGTTCCGAATCCCCGGGCAGCGGGCCGCGCTGGAGTTTCATCTTGTGCGCGGTCTGCCAGGTGCGGATGACGATCTCGCCGATGCGCCCCATCGCCTGGCTGTCGGAGGAATACATCGAGATCGCGCCCAGGTCGTGCAGCACGTCCTCGGCGGCGATGGTCTCGCGGCGGATGCGGCTTTCGGCAAAGGCCACGTCCTCGGGGATGGCGGGGTCGAGGTGGTGGCAGACCATCAGCATGTCGAGATGCTCGTCGATGGTGTTGGCCGTGTAGGGCCGCGTGGGGTTGGTGGAGCTGGGCAGCACGTTGGGGAGTCCGGCCACCTTGATGATGTCGGGCGCGTGCCCGCCGCCGGCGCCCTCGGTGTGGTAGGCGTGGATGGTGCGGCCCTTGAAGGCGGCGATGGTATCCTCGACGAAGCCGCCCTCGTTGAGGGTGTCGGTGTGGATCATCACCGGGACATCGAAACGATCCGCAACCGAAAGGCAGCAGTCGATGGCAGCGGGGGTGCTGCCCCAGTCCTCGTGCAGCTTGAGCGAGGAGGCGCCGGCGCGGATCTGCTCCTCCAGCGCCTCGGGACGCGAGGCGTTTCCCTTGCCGGAATAGGCGATGTTGACCCCGATCCCCTCGGCGGCCTGGAGCATGCGCGCGAGGTTCCAGGGCCCCGGCGTGCAGGTGGTGGCCGCGGTGCCGGTGGCCGGCCCGGTGCCGCCGCCCACCATGGTGGTGATGCCGCCGGCGAGGGCGTCGTCGGCCTGCTGGGGGGAGATGAAGTGCACGTGGCTGTCGATGCCGCCGGCGGTGAGGATCTTGCCCTCGCCGGCGATGATCTCCGTGCCCGGCCCGATGACGATGGTGACGCCGGGCTGCACGTCGGGGTTGCCCGCCTTGCCGATGCCGCTGATGCGCCCGCCGGTCAGCGCGACGTCGGCCTTGACGATGCCCCAGTGGTCGATGACGAGGGCGTTGGTGATGACGGTATCGGCCGCCCCTTCGGCCCGGGTCGCCTGCGACTGGCCCATGCCGTCGCGGATCACCTTGCCGCCGCCGAACTTGACCTCCTCGCCGTAGATCGTGAGGTCGCGCTCGACCTTCACCCACAGCTCGGTATCGGCCAGGCGCACGCAATCCCCGGTCGTGGGGCCGAACATGTCCGCATAGGCGGCACGCGAGATCGTTGCCATCAGTCGAGCCTCCCCATCACCGCGCCCCGGAACCCCCACACCTCGCGCCGGCCGGCGAAGGGGATCAGCACGACGGCGCGCCTCTGGCCGGGTTCGAAACGAACCGCAGTGCCGGCGGCGATGTCGAGGCGCATGCCGCGGGCCGCCGCGCGGTCGAAGGAGAGCGCCGGATTGACCTCGGCGAAATGATAGTGGCTGCCGACCTGGATGGGCCGGTCGCCGGTGTTGGCGACATCGAGGGTGATGCGCGGACGGCCCGCGTTGAGTTCGATCTCGCCGGGCCGCGTGAAAATCTCGCCGGGAATCATTCGGTGCCTCCTCAGCGGATGGGCTCGTGGACGGTCACCAGCTTGGTGCCGTCGGGAAAGGTCGCCTCGACCTGCACGTCGGGGATCATTTCGGGAACGCCCTCCATCACCTGCATGCGGGTGAGAACCTTGGCGCCGGCCTGCATCAGGTCGGCGACGCTGCGCCCGTCGCGCGCGCCCTCGACCACGAAGTCGGTAATCAGCGCCACGGCCTCGGGATGGTTGAGCTTCACCCCGCGTTCCAGTCGCCGCCGCGCCACCTGGGCGGCCATGGCGATGAGCAGCTTGTCCTTCTCGCGCGGGGTCAGGTTCATGGCACTCTCCTCAACACATCCACACCCGGGGCAACGGTCGATCCGGTCTCAGAACAGCGAGGGCGGCCTGCAGGGTCGTGCGCAGCGCGGCGCCATCGGGGGCGAGGATACGCGCCAGCAGCAGGCCGTTCCAGGCGCTTGCGCCGGCCTCGCAGGGGGCCAGCGCGGCGCGCAGCGGGGCGAGCAGGCTTTCGGCGGCGGGATCGACCACCAGCAGCGTGGCCAGCGCGGCGGCCCCGGACGCCACCGCCGGGCGGGCCAGGCGGGCGGCGACCTCGCCCTCGAAGCGCAGCGCCTCGTGCAGCAGGAGTTCGCCGTCGCGATGCAGCTCGATGCGGTCGTGGAGGCGCGCCCGCCGCACCCGCTCGCCCATCGCCGTGCGGCCGAAGACCAGCGATTCCACGCCGAGGAAGCGCGCCGCGGCGGACATCTCGATGCGCAGCACGCGCGTGAAGGCGGCCTGGTCGAAGACGATGGATTCCTGCGGCAGCCACTCCAGGGAGGCGTCCGGGGCCAGGTGCAGCACGGTCTCGACGCGCGCCGGCGCCGCTCCCGGCAGGGCACGATAGAACCGCTCGGCGGCCTGGGCGGACAGCAGCGCCTGAGCCCCCTCCCCCAGCACCACGCGCGTGGCGAGATCATCGCCCGCCGCCACGCCGCCGGCGGTGTTGAGCAGCACCGCCTCCACCGCCGCGGCCCCGTGACGGCGGGGAAAGCGCAGCTTCAGGCAGCCCTCCTGGCGCAGGTCGGCCAGCCGCGTGGTGGCGCCGTCGCGGCACAGCTCCAGCAGCAGGCGCCCGCGGGCGCGCTGGGGGGCCGGCTCAGACAGAGACGCGGCGGCGGACATCCTGCTCGTCAAGCTCCTCGCGCCGGCCCTGCAGGACGATGCTGCCGCGGTCCATCACCGCGATCTCCTGCGCCAGCTGGCGGGCAAAATCGAAATACTGCTCGACCAGCAGGATGGCCATCCCGCCGCGTTCGCGCAACAGGGTGATGACGCGGCCGATGTCCTTGATGATGGAAGGCTGGATGCCCTCGGTGGGCTCGTCCAGCACCAGCAGACGCGGGCGCATGACCAGGGCCCGGGCGATCGCCAATTGCTGCTGCTGGCCGCCCGAGAGATCTCCGCCGCGGCGTCGCAGCATCGATTTCAGGACCGGAAAGAGTTCGAACACGTCGTCGGGCAGCCGCCGTTCGCGGCGCGGCAGGACGGCGAATCCCGTTTCGAGATTCTCCCGCACCGTCAGCAGCGGAAAGATGTCGCGCCCCTGCGGCACCCAGGCGATGCCGCGCCGCGCCCGCTCGTAGGTGGGCAGTCGCGTGATGTCCGCCCCTTCCCAGACGATGCTTCCGCCGCTGACCGGATGCGCGCCGGTGACGGCCCGCAGCAGCGAGGTCTTGCCCACGCCGTTGCGGCCGAGCAGGCAGGTGACCTCGCCGGGTTTCGCCACCAGCGACACGCCGCGCAGGGCGATCGCCGCGCCGTAGTGCAGATCGACGCTTTTCACTTCCAGCATCGTTCAGCGCCCCAGATAGACTTCGATGACGCGCGGGTCGGCGCTGACATGATCGATCGAGCCCTCCGAAAGAACGGAGCCCTCGTGCAGCACCGTCACCTTCACGCCCAGGGCGCGCACGAAATCCATGTCGTGCTCGACCACCACCACCGAGTGCGAGCGGTTGATCTCGCGCAGAAGCTCGGCGGTCTGGGCGGTCTCGGCATCGGTCATGCCGGCGACCGGCTCGTCCACCAGCAGCAGCTGCGGATCCTGCGCGAGGAGCATGCCGATCTCCAGCCACTGCTTCTGCCCGTGGCTCAGCGCGCCCGCCTCGCGATAGGCGTGCTCGGAAAGTTTCGTGACCTTCAGCAGCTCGGCGATGCGGTCCTGCTCCTCGCTGGTCTCGCGCGCCCAGAGCGTGAAGCGCGGGCGACGGTCGCCGGCCAGGGCGAGCAGGAAATTGTCCCACACCGTCTGGCGCTCGAAGACCGTCGGCTTCTGGAACTTGCGCCCGATTCCGAGCTGGGCGATGGCCGGTTCGTCGAGACGGGTGAGATCGACCCCGCCGGCGAACTCGACGCGCCCGGAATCGGGGCGGGTGCGGCCGGTGATGACGTCCATCATCGTCGTCTTGCCGGCGCCGTTGGGGCCGATCACCGCGCGCATCTCGCCCTTGAGAAGCACCAGGGAGAGCTGGTTGAGCGCGCGGAATCCGTCGAAGTTGACGGTGACATCATCGAGATAGAGGAGCGTTTCCGGCGGGCGCTGGGACGTCTTCATTCCGCGGGCTCCGGGCCGGGCAGCGGGGAGAGCGCCCGGCGGCGGCGGAAGAGGCCGACGATTCCCCGCGGCAGGAACAGCGTGACGACGATGAACAGCGCCCCCAGCGCGAACAGCCAGATCTCCGGCAGCGCCCCGGTGAGGAAGGTCTTGCCCGCCGAGACCAGGATCGCGCCGAGCACCGCGCCGACCAGCGTGCCGCGTCCGCCGACCGCCACCCAGACCACCGCCTCGATGGAATTGGCGGGAGCGAATTCCGAGGGATTGATGATGCCCACCTGCGGCACGTAGAGCGCGCCGCCGATGCCGGCGATGATCGCGGAGATCACCCAGACGAACAGCATGTAGGATTCCGGACGATAGCCGAGAAAGCGCGTGCGGCTCTCGGCATCGCGCACCGCGACCAGAACTCTTCCGAAACGACTTGAAACGATGCCGCGGCAGACCAGCAGCGCCAGAGCCAGCGCCGCCGCGCTTGCCCACAGCAGCCCCACCTGCGTGGTCCGTGCCGCCACCGGATAGCCCAGAAGATCCTTGAAGTCGGTCAGGCCATTGTTGCCGCCGAATCCCATGTCGTTGCGGAAGAAGGCCAGCTGCAGCGCGTAGGTCAATGCCTGGGTGATGATGGAGAGGTAGACTCCGGTGACGCGCGAGCGGAAGGCCAGCCAGCCGAACACCAGAGCCACCACCCCCGGCACCGCCATCACCATCAGCCCGGCGAACATCGGATTGTCGAAGCCGTGCCAGTACCAGGGCAGCGCCTTCCAGTTGAGAAACACCATGAAATCGGGCAGCACCGCGTTGCCGTAGACGCCGCGCGTGCCGATCTGGCGCATCAGGTACATTCCCATGGCATAGCCGCCCATGGCAAAGAAGGCCGCATGGCCGAGGCTGAGAATTCCAGCGAATCCCCAGACCAGATCGACAGAAAGCGCGAGCATGGCGTAGCAGAGATACTTGCCCGCCAGCGAAACGACATAGGGCGACACGTGCCAGGGCGAACCCGCCGGGGGCAGCAGGTCGAGCAGGCCCAGCGCCAGTGCCCCGGCAAGCACCAGGACCAGGCACAGCGAGGTTGCGAAGCGGTTCATGCCTCGGCTGCCCGCCCCTTGAGGGGGAACATGCCGCGCGGCCTGCGCTGGATGAAGAGAATCAGCAAGACCAGCACGACGATCTTTCCCAGCACCGCGCCCGCGACCGGTTCGAGGAACTTGTTGACGATGCCGAGCGTGAGCGCGGACACCACGGTCCCCCAGAGATTCCCCACGCCGCCGAACACCACCACCATGAAGCTGTCGATGATGTAGCCCTGGCCGAGATTGGGGCTGACGTTGTCGATCTGGCTCAGCGCCACGCCGGCGATCCCGGCCACTCCCGAGCCGAGGCCGAAGGTGAGCGCGTCGATCCACGGCGTGCGGATGCCCATTGCCGCGGCCATGCGCCGGTTCTGCGTGACCGCGCGCATGGAAAGGCCGAGCGAGGTCCAGCGCAGCGCCGCCATCAGGGCCGCGATGACCAGGGCCGCGAAGATGATGATGACGAGGCGGTTCCAGGTGATGGTCAACCCGCCCCACTGCGCCGCGCCGCTCATCCAGTCCGGCGTCGTCACGTCGCGGTTGGAAGCGCCGAAGATGCTGCGCACCGCCTGCTGGAGGATCAGCGAAAGTCCCCAGGTGGCCAGCAAAGTTTCCAATGGGCGTCCGTAGAGGAAGCGGATCAGTCCGCGCTCGATGACCACGCCCACCGCGCCCGAGACGAGAAAGGCGAGCGGCACCGCGAGCGGCAGGCTCCAGCCCATCAGCCCGGGGGCGATGTCGCGCATCAGCCCCTGCACGACATAGGTGGTGTAGGCGCCGAGCATCACCATCTCGCCATGGGCCATGTTGATGACGCCCATCACCCCGAAGGTGATGGCCAGCCCCGCCGCCGCCAGCAGCAGCACCGAGCCCAGCGAGAGTCCGTAGAACACGCTCTGCGCCAGCCCCCACATCTGCTGCTCGCGGTCGAGGGCCGTCATGGCATCGCGCGCCGCCGCCGCGACGGCGGGAGAGGCTCCGGTGAGATCAGCCAGCCGCGCGCGGGCCTGGATGTCGCCGCGCGCGCGCAGAACCGCGATCGCCGACAGGCGGTCGGCGTCGGTGCTGTCGGGAGTTGCGAGAATCACCGCGGCCTCGGCCTGCTTCAAGGTGCGCAGCACCGCGGCGTTCTTCTCAGCGGCAACAGCCTTCTGCAGTGCCGGCAGGGCGGCGGGATCGTGGGCATCGAACACCGCCTGCGCCGCATGTGCGCGCACCGCCGCCTCGGGCGAGAACAGGTCGATCCCGCCCATCGCCGCCGCGATCGCGCGCCGCACCGCGTTGTTGATGCGCACCTCGCTCAGGGAATCGGCATCGACATCAGCGGCCTTTTTGCCGGTGCGGGCCTCCAGCCAGTCGTCGCCGGACTGGATGTAGAGATTGCCATCGTCGTCGGCGTAGAGCGCATCGTTGCGCATCGCCCCGATCACCGCGGCGGCGCGGGGATTTCCCGAGGCGGCGAGCGTGCCCACGGCGGCGGAAACCTCATCGAAGCTCTGCGAGGCCAGGCCGGCAAAAGGGTCCTCCTCAGCCGCCAGCGGCATCGCGAACCCGACAGCCAGCAGCACCAGCAGCATGCGAAGCAGGCGCATCGTTATCCTTGCATTATCAGAACGGAAACCCGGGGCGGCCCAGAGCGGACCGCCCCGGAGGAGCCCCTACTTCGAGGCGCCGCCACACTTGCCGGTGGCGACGTTGTAGTTGCCGCACGAGAGCGGCGGCAACCAGTCGGCGGCGAGATCCTTGGAGCCTTCGAGATAGGGCGACCACGCCTGCGCCACCACCGTGCCGGGGGTCTGCCAGACCACGTTGAACTGGCCGTCGGCCTTGATCTCGCCGATCAGCACCGGCTTGGTGAGATGGTGGTTGGGCATCATCGTGGCGATGCCGCCGGTGAGGTTGGGCACGGCCACGCCGATCATCGCGTCGATCACCTTGGCGGGGTCCGCCGTGCCGGCCTTCTGTACCGCCTTCAGCCACATGTTGAAGCCGATGTAGTGCGCCTCCATCGGGTCGTTGGTGGTGCGCTTCGGATTCTTCGTGAAGTCGTGCCACTCCTTGATGAAGGCGCGGTTGGCGGGGGTGTTCACGCTCTCGAAATAATTCCATGCCGCGAGATGGCCGACCAGCGGCTTGGTGTCGATGCCGGCCAGCTCCTCCTCGCCCACCGAGAAGGCCACGACGGGAATGTCGGTGGCCTTGATCCCCTGGTTGCCCAGCTCCTTGTAGAAGGGAACGTTGGCATCGCCGTTGATGGTGGAGACCACTGCAGTCTTCTTGCCGGCGCTGCCAAACTTCTTGATGTCAGCTACGATGTTCTGCCAGTCGGAATGGCCGAACGGCGTGTAGTTGATCATGATGTCCTCGGGGGCGACACCCTTCAGCTTGAGGTACGCCTCGAGAATCTTGTTGGTGGTGCGCGGATAGACGTAGTCGGTGCCGGCCAGCACCCAGCGCTTCACCTTCTCCTCGCTCATCAGGTAGTCCACCGCCGGGATCGCCTGCTGGTTGGGCGCGGCGCCGGTGTAGAAGACGTTCTTGCTGCTCTCCTCGCCCTCGTACTGCACCGGGTAGAAGAGGATGTTGTTGAGCTCTTCGAACACCGGCAGCACCGACTTGCGCGACACCGAGGTCCAGCAGCCGAACACCGCCGAAACCTTGTCGACGCTGATGAGCTGGCGGGCCTTCTCGGCGAACAGCGGCCAATTGGAAGCCGGGTCCACCACGACGGGCTCGAGCTTGCGGCCGAGCACGCCGCCCTTCTTGTTCTGCGCCTCGATCAGCATCAGCATGACGTCCTTCAGCGTCGTCTCGCTGATCGCCATGGTGCCCGAAAGCGAATGCAGGATGCCGATCTTGATCGGTCCGGCCTCGGCGGCACGCCCCCGGGAGATGAAGGGGAAGCCTGTCACCGCGGCCGTGAAGGCGGCGGCACCGAGAAGGTTTCTCCTCGTGAGAGAGGGCTGTGAAGCCATCGGGTAAATTCCTTCCTACTAGGGGTCTCCCGGAGTGCGGGGCAGGCGAGCGCCCCGTCCTGCGTCCGGGCGGCCAAGCGATTCCAAACCCAGGCAAACCAGGCACGTCCGGCAAACTTCAGTTACGCAAACGTGCCTTCGGTTACGCAAGCGTGCATTACGCAACCTTCATGCCAGCGTCGGAAAAGCACCGCAGGCGCATATTTCCCGGGGAGTCCCCTTCCGCCCTGCGCCTCATTCCTGGACAGCGCGCCCGAAAAATGGCGTCGCTTTGAGCATGCCGGGTTTGCGGCCGAGCCGGCTAGGTGCACACTGGCGCGGTTCGGAGTGCAACCCCGAGGAGTGCGCGGAATGGTCACGAATGTCTCTCCCTCCCAGGCCTGGGAGGCGCTGAAGACCACCCCCCAGGCGGTGCTGGTCGATGTGCGCTGCGAGGCGGAATGGGTGCTCGTCGGGGTGCCCGATCTCGGTGCTCTGGGGCGTGACCCGCTGCTCGTGGCCTGGCAGCCCTGGCCGGGGACCCCCGTCAATCCCGATTTCCTCAACCATCTGCAAGAGGCCGGGGCGACGCCGGAGCGGCCGCTCTACTTCCTCTGCCGTACCGGCGGGCGCAGCGCCGCGGCGGCCCGGGCTGCCGAGGACGCCGGATACACGACCTGCTTCAACGTGCTCGACGGCTTCGAGGGACCGGCCGATGCCGCCGGACATCGCGGCACGACCGCCGGCTGGAAGGCCTCGGGGCTGCCCTGGCGGCAGAAGTAGCGCGTCCCTGCCCGCGGTGCTCCGCTCTCGGCGATCGCCCGTCCTTCGGCGGTCGCCCATCCTTTAGCGATCGTAGGCGACCTGGAGCACCACGAACCAGTTGTGGTTGGGGTCGAGCGCCGGGCCGCCGGGCGGCGCAAGGGTGCCCTGCGCCGTGACGGGAACGATATGTTCCGTAACCGCATCGTGGACGTTGCCGCCGATCGAGGCCAAGCTCCCGCCCCCCGTCTGCACCACGATGTCGCAATGGGCCGGGAAGGAACGGGCTGTCGGCAACTGGGAGAAACGGATTCCGTTGGCCCCGGAACGACCGGTGCAGATCAGGTCGCCCACCCGGGGGGCATAGGAATCCGCCGGCATCGCGGTGACCGCCCAGCCGCGCTGGATGCCCTGCGCCTGGCGGGCCGCCGCGTTGATGTAGGTGGCGTGCGCCTGCGAGTAGGGAAAGCGCGGCCCCGCCCCGGCGATGCGCATCACGAAGGAGATGAAGGCGGCCGACCAGGCGAAGTTGCCGTCGTCACGCGGGGGGAAGGTCGTGCCGTTCTCGTCGTGCTTGCCCGTCCAGGCGGCCTCGGGGCGGTCGGCGTCCTGGCCGAGCCACCAGTAGAGGCCCACCCGCTCCCACTGGCCGGGCAGGCGCTCGGGTTTCAGCTCGCCCGTGGGGTAGCTGCGGG
Organism: uncultured Acetobacteraceae bacterium; assembly: GCA_937874445.1. Taxonomy (GTDB): domain Bacteria; phylum Pseudomonadota; class Alphaproteobacteria; order Acetobacterales; family Acetobacteraceae; genus Rhodovastum. Next base: position 11,887 of record CALNAL010000101.1, read on the forward strand.
GCGTGCCGTCATCCACCGGACTGCCGAAGGCGCGCCACTCGCCGAGCGCGATGGCCACGGCGTCGGCACGCGAGAAGGGCTCGTAGGGCATGCGCGCGAAGGGCGGCACATGGGCCGTCAGGTCGTAGCCGGTGCCGGATGCGGAGGGAGCCCCCGCCTCGGGCGTGGCCCCGCCGCATCCGGCCAGCGCCAGCGCGGCCAGCGAAAGCGCGACCGTTGCGCGCGAGATACAACCAGGCAAAAAACGACTCATGATTCGCCTGTCATACCATGCCTCGCCGATCGTGAGCCATGGCATCGTTTCTTGGGTCGCCGCGCGGCCGGCGATTTGGCGGTCAGGAAAGGAAGGGAACGTCTTCTTTTTCCTGAAGGAAAAAGAAGCAAAAAGGACTTTCCCCCTTTGGCTCCGCGCGTGGTTCAGGCGCGGAGCCAAAGGAACAAAGCTTTCCTGGTTCTCCTTTCTCGAAAGGAGAACA
>CALNAL010000102.1 GCA_937874445.1 uncultured Acetobacteraceae bacterium
TGTCTCGTGGGCTCGGAGATGTGTATAAGAGACAGGGTCAGGCCACCGGGAGGGTGAGGGTGACGCGGGTGCCGTGGCCGGGCTGGGAGGCGATGTCGAGCTGGCCGCCGCAGCGGCGGGCAAAGTCGCGGACCATGGACAAGCCGAGGCCGGTGCCCCGGTCGGCGGCCTTGGTGGTGAAGAAGGCCTCGCCGGCGCGCACCAGGGTGGCGGCATCCATGCCGAGGCCGGTGTCCTCCACCACGATGCGGACCTGCCCTCCCGCCGGAGCCTCGACGCGGAGGGAAATCTCGCCGCCCTCCGGCATGGCGTCGCGGGAATTGACGGCCAGGTTGAGGATCACGCTCTCGAATTCGGCCGGGTGGCAGGCGGCGTGCAGGCCCTCCGGCACCGGGGCCACGGCCAGCCGGTAGCCCCGCCCCAGCAGGCGGCCGAGCAGCTCTCCCACGTCGCGCAGGGCGACGGCAAGCTCGGTGTTGGCGACGGGCTGGCGATCGCGGCGGGAAAAGGCCAGCAGATGGCGGGTCAAGGCCGTGCCGCGGTGGCAGACGCGCAGGATGAGTTCGGCGACCCGCCGCACCTCGGCGGGGGGCTGGCCGGGCTGGGTGAGCGTATCGGCGCTGACCAGGATGCTCTGCAGCAGGTTGTTGAAATCGTGGGCCACGCCGGCGGAGAGCTGGCCGAGGACGGCAACTTTCTCCACCTGGCGCAGGCGCGCCTCGGTCTCGGCGCGTTCCAGGGCATCCGTGGTGCGCTGGGCGATGCGCTCGCGCTCGTCGGAGAGGCGGCGCTGGGCCTGCACGGTGAGGACGCAGAGCAGCACCATCATCAGCAGCGAGCCGGCGGCAAACAGGGCCATCTGGCGCATCCACTCGGCCCGCAGGGATTCCGGGTCGGCGGCGTAGAGCACCACCAGGCCGTAGGGGAGGACGGGACGGGCCGTGGCCAGCAGGAAGCCGCCGAACAAGGAGCCGGCCCGCAGCAGCGTGGGCTGTCGTGCACCGGCCGGCAGCAGGGAAAGCAACGCCGGGGCGACGATGCGATCCGGGCCGGTCGCGCCCCCGCCGGAGTGGGCGACCAGCACCTGGCCCTCGGCGTCGACCAGGGAAAACGCGGCGCCCGGAGCGGGGGCCAACTGGGCAAGGGACGCCTTGAGCAGGTCGGGAGCAAAAAACACCGCCAGGACACCGCCCTCGGCGGCGCCCGCCGCATCATGGCGGGGGTGGGCGAGCAGCACCCGCCGATGGCCGGCGATGCACACCGCCAGCACGCGGCCGGGGCCGGCGCTGCCGTCCCGGGACCCGCCCGGAGAGGGGAAAACACGCGCCAGCTGTGCGCCGAGCGCCCCCTCCTCTTCCGCCTGCCGGGAAGCAGCGGACAGCAGCCTGCTCCGTCCGTCGGGGAGCCTGATCCCGATGGCGACGACCGGGGTGGCCTGATCGACATGGCGAACAAAATCGGCGAGCCGCGGGTCGGAGGCGATGCGCGGCCAGTCCCAGCCGGCGATGCGGGCCTCGGTGGCCCGCAGCACGGCCTCGCCGGTTTCCAGCGTGCTCCTGGTCTGGGCGACGATGGCGCCGGCCGTGCGATCCATCTGGCTGATCTGGGTGGCGACCACGAACTGCCAGGTGATCCAGCCCCCCGCGATCAGCGCCAGCACGGGGAGAAAGACGGCCCCCAGCCACAGCAGGCCGAGCACGGAGCGCGAGGTATAGAAGCGGGGCAGTGCCCGCGGCCAGAAGCGCGGCCGGGAGAGGGCCAGGCCGGCCGCCAGCGAATCGGACCCTGACGAATCGCGCGGGCGCGGACCGGAGGGGGACGAAGCGGCGGAAGGCGGAGGCTCTTCGGTCATCGGACCCGCGCGACACCGGGCCCACTGCCGCACGGCCATGCAACGAGGGGCTGCCTCCCAAGGAATGCCACCGGTGCGGACAGGAGCGACAACATATTTTGAGAATTTTGAACAAAACCAGAATAAGATCAATAAAAATAAAAACAATAAAAACGGCCTGGCGTTACCGCCAGGCCGTGCGCACACCATGGTGCCGCTGAGTTGGGCGTTCCGTCCGACATTTGCATGTCAGGGGATCGCCTGGGGGAACTCTGCGTCGGAAACCGGTTTCTACCGCCCCGACAAAAAGGTGCGGGTCCCGGGAACAAGCGGCGCGTTATCAGCTGCCTTGCATTGTTCCCGGACGCCGTGTGTTCGTTGTGTCGCTACCTCGTTACTCTGAGACATCCGGTTCTGCCCTCGCTCCCCCGAGGCGTCCGCGATGTCGATCTCGTTGACGGACGGGAAATTGCCGCACCGCTCCCGGAGCCGCTTTGATCTCGATCAATTGCCCCAGATATTTCGTCTCATAACTGGTTTTTCGCGACAAAATCCCACATCGGAGTCCATTCTCGACAGAATTAATCAGGAGGAAAGCATGCCCCACGTACCCCTCAGGCTTCTGACCGTCGTGGCAGAGGCCGTACTGGCCGACCGGCTGGCCCGGGCCATGCTCGACGCCGGGGCCCTGGGCTTCACCATGACCGCCGCCAAGGGGGTGGGAGCGCGCAACCGCAGCTCGGTGAAGGCCAGCGCCCCCAACGTGCGCATCGAGGTGCTGGCGGGGGCCGCCACCATGAAGTGCCTGCTCGATATGCTCAACGAACAGTGGTTCCCCCACTATCCCATGGTGGCCTGGGAAAGCGCGGTGGACCTCAGCTACAGCGAGCAGTTCCTCGGCCGCTCCGACGACGCCGACGACCCGGCGCAGAAGCCCCGGGAATAGGCCCCTCCCCGCTCAGACCACGGCCCCCGCTCAGACCACGGCAGTGCCGTCAGCCTTGAGCACCTCGCCGGCCAGGTAGAGGCTGCCGCAGATCAGCACCCGGGCCGGCCCGTCCCGGGTTGCGCCCTCCAGCGCCGCCAGCGCCGCCGCCACCGTCGGGCCCGGCCGCGCGATGCCCCCGGAGGCGGCGATGATCTCCTCCACCGGCTTGGCCAGGTGCTGCCCCGGCTCGGCCACCGCCCACATTCCGCGGGCGTGCTTCACCAGCGGGCGCAGGAACGACTCGGAGTCCTTGCCCTGCTTCATGCCCACGATCAGGTAGAGCGGGCGGTCGTCCCAGCGGGCGAGCTGGCGCTCCAGCACCACGCCGGCGCCGGGATTGTGCCCGCCGTCGAGCCACAGCTCCCATCCCGCCGGCAGCCGCGCCGCGAGCCGGCCGTGCAGCTGCTGCAGCCGCGCCGGCCAGGTCGCCCCGGCCAGGCCGGCCGCGTAGGCCTCCGGCGGCACCGTCAGCCCCGAGGCCCGCAGCGCCGCCACCGCGATGCCCGCGTTGTCCACCTGGTGCGCGCCGGACAGCGCCGGCGCCGGCAGCTCCAGCCGCCCCGCCGCATCCTCGAAGAGGAACCCGCCGGCCCGCGGGTGCATCTCCCAGCCCGGGCCGCGCGCCAGCAGGCGGGCGCCGACGCGGGCGGCCTCGGCCCGCAGCACCGCCATCGCCTCGGCAGCCTGGATGCCGGTGGCGGCGGGAATGCCGGGCTTGAGGATGCCCGCCTTCTCGCCGGCGATCTTCGTCAGCGTGTCGCCGAGGAACTCGCGATGGTCGATGGAGATCGAGGTGATCGCCGCCGCCGCGGGGGGCGGGATGGCGTTGGTGGCGTCGTAGCGTCCGCCCAGCCCGACCTCCAGCACGCACAGCTCCGCCGGCACCCGCGCGAACAGCAGGAAGGCCGCCGCCGTCAGCACCTCGAAGACGGTGATCGGCGCCCCCGCGTTGCGGCGCTCCACCTCCTCCAGCGCGGCGGCCAGCGCCTCGTCCGTGACGATGCGGCCGGCCAGGCGGATGCGCTCGTTGAAGCGCACCAGGTGGGGGGAGGTGTAGACGTGGACCCGCCAGCCCGCCGCCTCGCCGATGGCGCGCAGGAAGGCGCAGGTGGAGCCCTTGCCGTTGGTGCCGGCCACATGCACCACCGGCGGCAGATGCCGCTCCGGATGGTCGAGCTTGTCCAGCAGGGCGGAAAGGCGGCCGAGACTGAGGTCGATCAGCTTCGGGTGCAGCCCGTGCAGACGTTCCACCACCGCCGCGAAGCGGGAGTCCTGCGGTGGATTGTCGCTCATCGGATGCCTTTCAGGCGGCGGCCTGGTCGAGTTCCTTCACCCGCAGCAGGCTCAGGAGGCGCCCCAGGGTGGCCGCCATGTTCTTGCGCTCGACCACCATGTCGAGGATGCCGTGCTTGAGCAGGTATTCGGCGCGCTGGAAGCCCTCGGGCAACGTCTCGCGCACGGTCTGCTCGATCACCCGCGCGCCGGCAAAGCCGATCTCGGCGTTGGGCTCGGCGATCTGGATGTCGCCCAGCATGGCGAAGCTCGCCGAGACGCCGCCGGTGGTGGGGTCGGTCAGCACGGTGATGAAGGGCAGATGCGCCTCCTTGACCATCTGCGTGGCGATGACGCTGCGGGGCATCTGCATCAGGCTGAGCATGCCCTCCTGCATGCGCGCGCCGCCCGAGGCGGTATAGACGATCAGCGCCGCCTCCTGCAGCACCGCGAGCCGGGCCGCGGCCACCAGGCCCTCGCCCACCGCGGGGCCCATCGAGCCGCCGATGAACTCGAAGGCCATGGCCGCCGCCACCGCCTTCTGCCCGCCCACCGTGCCGTGGGCCACCACCAGGGCGTCCTCCAGGCCGGTCTTCTCGCGGGCGTCGCGCAGGCGGTCGGTGTAGCGCTTGGAATCGCGGAAGCGCAGCGGATCGGCCGGCACCTTGGGCAGGTCGATGCGGGTGAACTGCCCCTCGTCGAAGGTCCAGCCCATGCGGTCCAGCGCGGAGGCGCGCAGGTGGTGGCCGCAATGGGTGCAGACCTTGAGGTTCCGCTCCAGCTCGGTGTGATAGAGCATCTGCTGGCAGGCCGGGCACTGCACCCAGAGATTGTCGGGCACCTCGCGCCGGCCCAGCAGGGTGCGGATCTTCGGGCGGACGAATTCCGTGAGCCAGCTCATGCGCCGTTCTCCCCCCCGCTCCGGACGCGGGCATTGCGGACCCCCTGGGCGAGGGCCGTCACCTGTTCGAGCACGCGCGCCACCGAATCGGGCGCGGGCCGGCCCTCACTGTCGAGGGTTTTCGCCAGCGTGTCGATCAGCGCCGAGGCCACCACCGCGGCATCGGCGGCGCGCACCGCGCCCGCCGCCTGCGCGGGGCTGCGCACCCCGAAGCCGATGGCGACAGGCAGGTCGGTGAAGCGGCGGATGCGCGGAATCGCGCGGGCCAGCTCGTCGGCCGAGGCGGTGCGGGTGCCCGTCACCCCGGTGATCGAGACGTAATAGACGAAGCCCGAGCTGCCGCGCAGCACGCCGGGCAGGCGGTGCTCGTCGGTGGTGGGCGCGATCAGGCGGATGACGTCGAGGCCGCTCGCCGCCGCGAAGGGGGCCAGCAGGTCGCCCTCCTCGGGGGGGAGATCGACCACGATCAGCCCGTCCACCCCGGCCGCGGCGGCGTCGGCGCAGAAGCGCTCCGGCCCCCAGGCAAGGATGGGGTTGAGGTAGCCCATCAGGATGATCGGGGTGGCATCGTCGTCGGCGCGGAAGGCGCGGACCATCTCCAGCGTGTGGCTCATGCGCGCCCCGGCCTTCAGCGCGCGCTGGCCGGCGTGCTGGATGGTGGGGCCGTCGGCCATCGGGTCGGAGAAGGGGCAGCCGATCTCGATCAGGTCGGCCCCGGCGGCGGGCATGCCGCGCAGCAGGGCGAGCGCGGTGGCGGCATCGGGGTCGCCGGCCTCGAGGAAGGGAATCAGCGCCCCGCGGCCGGCGGCGCGCAGGGCGGCGAAGCGGGCGGCGATACGGCTCACAGCTCCACCCCCAGGTATTTGGCCACCGAGAAGATGTCCTTGTCGCCCCGGCCGGAGAGGCCGACGACGATGGTCGAATCCTTGTTCATCGCCGGGGCGATCTTGGCGACGTGGGCGAGCGCGTGGGAGGGCTCCAGCGCGGGGATGATGCCCTCGGTGCGGGTGAGCAGCTGGAAGGCGTCCAGCGCCTCGCGGTCGGTGGTGGAGACGTACTCCACCCGGCCGATGTCGTGCAGCCAGGAATGCTCCGGGCCGATGCCGGGGTAGTCGAGCCCGGCGCTGATGGAATAGGCGTCCTTGATCTGGCCGTCATCGTCCTGGAGCAGGTAGGTGCGCTCGCCGTGCAGCACGCCGGGGCGTCCGCCCGCCAGGCTCGCCGCGTGCTCGCCGGTCTCGATGCCGCGCCCGGCCGCCTCGACGCCGATCAGCTTCACCGAGGAATCGTCGAGGAAGGGATGGAACAGGCCCATGGCGTTGGAGCCGCCGCCGATCGCCGCCACCGCCACGTCGGGCAGGCGGCCGGTGGCCTCGCGCATCTGGACCTTGGCCTCGTCGCCGATGACGCACTGGAAGTCGCGCACCATCATCGGATAGGGGTGCGGGCCGGCGACGGTGCCGATCAGGTAATAGGTGTCGCGGACGTTGGCGACCCAGTCGCGCAGCGCCTCGTTCATCGCGTCCTTGAGCGTGCCGGTGCCGGCGGTGACGGGCTTCACCTCCGCGCCCAGCAGCTTCATGCGGAAGACGTTGGGCTTCTGCCGCTCGACGTCGGTCGAGCCCATGTACACCGTGCAGGGCAGGCCGAAGAGGGCGCAGACCGTGGCGGTGGCCACGCCGTGCTGGCCCGCGCCTGTTTCGGCGATGATGCGCGTCTTGCCCATGCGGCGGGCGAGCAGGATCTGGCCCATGCAGGCGTTGATCTTGTGCGCGCCGGTGTGGTTGAGCTCCTCGCGCTTGAGATAGATGCGCGCCCCACCGAAATGCGCCGTCAGCCGCTCGGCGAACCACAGCGGGCTGGGACGGCCCACGTAGTCCTTGAGATAGCGGTCGAGCTCGGCCTGGAAGGCCGGGTCGGCCTTGGCGGCCTCGTAGGCGCGCTCGACCTCGAGGACGGCGGGCATCAGCGTCTCGGCGACGAAGCGTCCGCCGTAGTCGCCGAAGCGGCCGCGGGCGTCGGGGCCGTTGCGCAGCGTGTTGGCGCCGCTGCCGGACGCATCGCCCCGAGGGGCGGCAGAAACGGGATCGGTCACAGGCATCTCCCTCGCGAGAGAGGCGTCTTATCGCAGCGCACCCTCCGGCGCAAAGGTCGCGGGCACCTCCGGGGGAGTCTCGCGCGCCAGGGCCAGCGCCAGGGCGGCCAGCAGGCAGAGCGTTCCGGCCACCACGAAGGCGGGCAGGTAGCTCTCATAGAGCGTGCGGGTGAGCCCCGCGCCCCAGGCCGCGCAGGCGGCGCCGATCTGGTGGCCGGCGAACACCCAGCCGAACACCACATTGGCGCGCTCGCCGAAATGCTCGTTGGCGAGCTTGACGGTGGGCGGCACCGTGGCCACCCAGTCGAGCCCGTAGAACACCACGAACGGCGAGAGCCCGAAGATGGTGAAGTGCGAGAACGGCAGCCCCAGCAGGGCCAGGCCGCGCAGGGCATAGTACCAGAACAGCAGCCGGCGCGCGCTCATCCGGTCGGAAAGCCAGCCCGAACCGACGGTGCCGAAGAAGTCGAAGATGCCGATCGCCGCCAGCATGTCGGCGGCCAGGGTGGGGGCCATGTCGTGGTCGGCGCACAGCGCGATGAAATGGGTCTGGATCAGCCCGTTGGTGGTCGCGCCGCAGACGAAGAAGGTGCCGAACAGCAGCCAGAACACCCGCGTGCGCGCCGCCGTGCGCAACACCACGAGGGGCACCGCGAGCATCTCCCCCAGCGAGGAACGCGCCGGCGGCGGGACCGGCGCCGGCGCGCCGTAGGGGGCCAGGCCGAGGTCGGCGGGGCGCTCGCGCAGCAGCGCCAGCACGCCGAGGCAGGCCACCCCCAGCAGCGCCAGCACCGGCACCAGCGCCGTCCGCCAGCCCGGCCCCGCGACCAGGGCGGCCAGCAGCGGCAGGAACACCAGCTGCCCCGTCGCGGTGGAGGCGGTGAGCAGGCCGAGCACCAGCCCCCGCCGGCGGACGAACCAGCGCGTGGCCACGGTGGCGCCGAACACCGAGGCGGAGAATCCCGAGGCCGCCCCCACCACCGCGCCCCACAGGAGCTGCAACTGCCAGAGTTCGTGCATGAAGAGCGAGCCGGCCACGGCGCAGGCCATCACCACCAGCGCCGTGGTCACCACCGGGCGCATGCCGAGGCGGTTCATGAAGGCGGCGGCAAAGGGCCCCATCAACCCGAACAGCAGCAGGCGGATGGCGAAGCTGGAGGAGATGTCGGCATTGGACCAGCCGAACTCGGCCTGCAACGGCACCAGCAGCACGCCCGGCGTGCCCACCGTGCCGGCCGTAACCAGCATGGCGAGGAAGGTCGCGCCCACCACCAGCCAGCCGTAGTGGCAGCCGCGGCGGGCCAGGAAGGTGGCGAGAGGGGACGAACGGACGGGCGGTGCGGCGCTCATGGCGGGGACCTTCGCAGGGGAGGCATCAGAGGAGGGCGAGAACGTCTTCCAGCAGGGCGACGCGGTCCGGACCGAGGCGCGCCTCGAGGGCCTCCTGGCAGCCTTCCCAGAGGGGCACGCCCTCCGCCAGCCGCGCCTCGCCGTGCGGGGTCAGGCGCAGCAGGGCCTCGCGCCGGTCCTCCGCGGCGCGACCGGCGGCGATCAGGCCGAGCCGCTCCAGGACGCGGGCGTTGCGCCCCACGGTGGAGCGCTCCAGCTGGAGGGCCCGGGCGAGCGCGGTGAGATTGGCCGCCCCCAGCCGGGCCAGGCGGCGCAGCAGGGCGAACTGGGCGACGTTGAGGCCGAGCGGGGCCAGCGCCGCGTCGTAGCGGGCGGAGAGGCGGCGGCCGGCGGCGCGCAGGCTGGAGCAGTGGCAGGGGGAACTCATAAATACGGGTATATACCCATAATTCCGCAACTGTCCACCCCGACCCTTGCGTCCTACCTCCTCCGCCCCGCAAGCTGCGCGCGACACCACGGGAGATGCGGCAATGGCCGAGACGAAGGTGGCTCTGGTGGCGGCGGGCGGCTCGGGCATGGGCGCGGCCTGCGCGCGGCGGCTGGCGGCGGAAGGCTACGCGGTGGCGATCCTCTCCTCCTCCGGCAAGGGCGAGGCGCTGGCCCGCGCGCTGGGCGGAATCGGCGTCACCGGCACCAACCAGTCCGAGGACGACCTGCGCCGCCTGGTCGAGGGCGCGATGGCCCGCTGGGGGCGGCTCGACGTGCTGGTGAACTCCGCCGGCCACGGCCCCGCCAGGCCGCTGCCCGAGCTGACCGATGCCGACTGGCACACCGGGCTCGACGTCTATTTCCTCAACGTGGTGCGGGCGGCGCGGCTGGTGACGCCGGTGATGGCGGCCCGGAAGGGCGGGGCCATCATCAACATCTCCAGCGCCTGGGCGGTCGAGCCGGCCGAGACCTTCCCCACCTCGGCGGTGGCCCGCGCGGGGCTGGCCGCCTACACCAAGATGTTCGCCGACCGCTACGGCCCCGACAACGTGCGCATGAACAACGTGCTGCCCGGCTGGATCGACAGCTTCGCCGTGCAGGAGGCCCGCCGCGCCACGGTGCCGATGGCCCGCTACGGCAAGGTGGAGGAGATCGCCGCCACCGTGGCCTTCCTGGCCTCGGAGGGCGCGGCCTACATCACCGGGCAGAACATCCGCGTGGACGGCGGGCTGATGCGCTCGCTGTAGCGGCCCCTCAGTCGGCCAGCCACTTCGCCCATTCCTCCGGCTTCGTCAGGCCGCCGGCATGCACCACCTTGCCGTCCACCACCACGCCGGGGGTGGCGGCGAGGCCGTAGGAGGCGATCTCGGCCATGTCGGTGACCTTCTCCAGCGCGATCGGCACGCCCAGCCGGGCCGCCTCCTGCCGCGCCATCTCGGCGGTGGCGAGGCAGCGCTTGCAGCCGGAGCCGAGAATCTTGACGGTCTTCATGACCCGTTCCTTTCAGACAAAAAGCGCGTTGAACAGATAGCCGACGGCCACGATGCCGCAGGCGACGACCCCGGCGAACACGGCGATCAGGCGCAGGGTGAGCACCTTGCGCAGGATGATCATCTCCGGCGCCGAGAGGGCGATGACGCTCATCATGAAGGCCAGCACCGTGCCGAGCGCGACCCCCTTGCCGAGCAGGGCCTCCACCACCGGAATGATGCCGGCCGCATTCGAATACATCGGCACGCCGAGCAGCACGACCGCCGGCACCGCCCACCACTCCCCCCGCCCCATGATCGCGGCCAGCAGTTCGGCGGGCACGTAGCCGTGGATGAACGCGCCGGCGGCGATGCCGACGATGAGCCACACCCACACCCGCCCGACGATGTCGCGCATCGCCTCCAGCCCGGCCCGGATGCGGTCGATGACGGAAAGGCGCTCGGGCGGCAGATCGGCGGCGGTGGCGCGCACGTTGCGCACCCACTCCTCCAGCCAGGATTCCAGGTGCAGCCGGCCGATCACCCAGCCGGACACCATCGCCAGCCCCAGGCCGAACACCAGATAGGTGACCGCCACCCGCCAGCCCACCAGCGCGAACAGCAGCCCCAGCGCCACCTCGTTGACCATCGGGGCGGCGACGAGAAAGGAGAAGGTCACCCCCAGCGGCACGCCGGCGGAGACGAACCCCACGAACAGCGGCACCGCCGAGCAGGAGCAGAAGGGCGTGAACACCCCCAGCACCGCGGCCGCGACATTGCCCACGCCCTCGCGCCGGCCGGCCAGCAGCGCGCGGGTGTGCGCGGGCGAGAAGAAGCTGCGCACCACCCCCATGGCGAACACCACCAGGGCCAGCAGCATCAGCACCTTGGGCGTGTCGAAGGCGAAGAACCGGACGGCCTCGTCGAGATGCGTGCCGGGCGTGATCGGCAGCAGCCCCACCAGCCACCCGGAGAAGCCTTCCAGTTGCCAGTAGAGGGCGAACCAGGCGGCCAGCGCGGCGAGGGTCGCCCCGATCCACAGACCCGGACGGGGACGCGGGGCCGCCGCGCGCAGGGAAAGGGGCATGCTCATGCGGCGCTCCGGAGGTTTTCCGCGGTGTCGGAGAGAGCCAGCACCGCCTGGACGACGGCGCTCATGGAGGGGGGCATGTCGGCGCGCAGCCGGTAGCGCACCCATTGCGCGTCCCGCCGGTCGGTGACGAGGCCCACCGCCTTGAGTACCGCCATGTGGCGACTCATGCGCGACTGGCTGGCGCCCAGGGTGCGCATCAGCTCGCAGACGCAGTGCTCGCCGCCGTCGCGCAGCAGGCGCAGGGCGGCGAGGCGGGTGGGTTCCGCGAGGGCGGAGAGAAGGGCGACGGGTTCGGTCATGGCGCTTGTATATGCCCTTATGCGCATTAACGCAAATGAAGAGGGCGTGCTATCCTTCTGCCGACGAAACGCCAGACCGACGCGCCCCCCGCCCCCCTGCCCCGACCGGCAGCCCGGCCGTCGGGAGTCGCGACTTCCCAGGGAGAAGATTGCAACGATGAACTCTCCAGTCGAATCGATCGCGGCGGCCTTCCTCGCCGCCCGCCGCGAGGTGCGCCCCCTCGCCGCCTTCCCCGGCCCGCTGCCGCAGACCCTCGCCGAGGCCTATGCCGCGCAGGAAGCCGGCATCGCGCTCGACGGCCGGCCGGTGCGCGGCTGGAAGGTGGCGGGCATCGCCCCCGCCCTGCGCGCCATGGCCGGCGCGGAACGGCTGGCAGGGCCGGTCTTCGAGGGCACCATCCGCGAGCTGCCGGCCGGCGGCGGCACCTCCGTGCCCGTCATCGAGGGGGGATTCGCCGCGCTGGAGGCGGAATTCGCCGCCCGCTTCGCTCGCGATCTCGAGCCGGGGCCCGGCGGCTTCACCCACGACGTCATCCTCGACGCCCTGGAGGGCATCCATGCCGGCATGGAAGTGGCCTCCTCGCCGCTGCCCACGCTCAACGAGGTCGGGCCGTTCGCCGTGATCTGCGATCGCGGCAACAACATGGGCGCGGTGCTCGGGCCGAAGCTGCCGACCTGGCGCACCGCCTCGCTGGATCAGATGACCTCGCGCATGGAAATCGACGGCGTGGTGGTGGGCGAGGGCAATGCCGCCCGCGTGGCCGGCGGCTTCCTCGCCTCGCTCGCCTTCCTCGCCGGACAGCTCGCCTCCCGCGGCCGCCGGCTGCGCGCCGGCGACATCGTGCTCACCGGCATGACCACCGGCATCCACCAGGTGCGCCCCGGCGCCCAGGCCCGCCTCGTCTTCGGCGGGGTGCCCGCCTGCGCCGTCTCGGTCGTCGCGGCGCGGGCTTCGGCCTGAAGAGTAAGGTCAAGGTCTTCTTTTCCTGAAGGAAAAGAAGCAAAAGGACTTTTATTCGTTGGGCT
>CALNAL010000103.1 GCA_937874445.1 uncultured Acetobacteraceae bacterium
TCGCCAAGGGATGGCATTTTCCCCACCTCACCCTGGTGGGAGTGGTGGACGCCGACCTCGGGCTGGAGGGCGGCGATCTGCGGGCGGGGGAACGCACCGTGCAGCTGCTGCACCAGGTGGCCGGCCGCGCCGGGCGGGCCGAGGCGCCGGGGCGGGTGCTGTTGCAGACCTATTCGCCCGAGCATCCGGTGATGCAGGCGCTGGTCTCGGGGCGCCTGGAGGACTTCATGGCCCGCGAGGCGGCGGAGCGGCGCCCCGGTGGCTGGCCGCCGTTCGGCCGGCTGGCGGCGCTGATCGTCTCGGCGGATTCTGCCGACGCGGCCGACCGCCTGGCCGCCGAACTCGGCCGCGCCGCCCCGCAGGGGGAGGGAATCGTGGTGCTCGGCCCGGCGCCGGCCCCGCTCTCCCTGCTGCGCGGACGCCACCGCCGGCGCCTGCTGCTGAAGACCCGGCGCGACATCGCCCCCCAGCCCCTGCTGCGCGCCTGGCTCGCCCGCGTGCCGGTGCGCCGGGGGGCGCGGGTGGAGGTGGATGTCGATCCGGTCAGTTTCCTCTAGCGCGATGACGGTTGGCGAAATCGCCGAAAGTTTGAATCGCGCGCGGAAATCAGGAGCCGGAGCCGGAGGCGTGAGCGCAGGCGGCGCCTCCGGCTCCAGAAAAGAATGGCGGCTGTTCTGTTGCGCGGCCGTCTCCCCCATGCTAGGAGCCCCCCACCCGGTCGCGGCATCGCGAGCGGCAAGAACGAGTTCGGCTGCGGCAAGCGGCCGCAAGAACGGGAATGGGTGTTTTGGCGTCTGGTGGAACATCTAGCCAAGCCGGGGGAGCACTGACCCGCCGGTACGCTTCGGCTCTCTATGCTTGCGCCGAGGAGCAGGGACTCCTGCCCGAGGTGGTGGACCAGATGGATGCCCTGGGACGGCTGATCGACGGGGCACGCGATCTCTCCGCCCTGCTGGCCTCGCCCCTGGTGGACGTCGTCACCGCCGGTCGTGCCGTGCGGGCCGCGCTCGAGGAGCAGGGCTTCGACAAGCTGGTGCTCGATTTCGTCGGCGTGGTGGTGGCCAACCGCCGGATGCGGGCGCTGCGCTCCATCGTGGCCGCCTTCGCCGTCCTGGCCGCCGACAAGCGCGGCGTCCAGGTTGCCCATGTCAGTTCCGCCCATCCGCTCTCCGACGTGCAGGAGCAGCAGTTGCGCGCGCGCCTCATCGAGGCCGGCTACGCACGGGTGGAAATCGTTCGCGATGTTGATCCGTCGCTGCTGGGAGGGCTGGTCGTGCGCATCGGCTCCCGCCTCTACGACACATCTTTGAAGGCGCGTCTGCAGCGCCTGCAGTACGCCATGAAGGGAGCCGCCTGAGATGGAGATCCGTCCCGCCGAGATCTCGGAGATCCTGAAGAAGCAGATCGCTTCCTTCGATACCGAAGCCAACGTCGCCGAGACCGGCCAGGTGCTGAGCGTGGGCGACGGCATCGCCCGCGTCTTCGGCCTGCAGAACGTGATGTCGGGCGAGCTGGTGGAGTTCCCCTCCGCCGGGCTGCGCGGCATGGCGCTCAACCTCGAGAGCGACAACGTCGGCGTGGTGATCTTCGGTGACGACCGCGCCATCCGCGAGGGCGACACCGTCAGCCGCACCGGCCGCATCGTCGAGGTGCCGGTGGGCAAGGCCCTGCTCGGCCGCGTGGTCGATGCGCTCGGCAACCCCATCGACGGCAAGGGGCCGATCGTGACCGACGAGCGCCGCCTCGTCGAACTCAAGGCCCCCGGCATCATCACCCGCAAGTCGGTGCACGAGCCGATGCAGACCGGGCTCAAGGCCATCGACAGCCTGATCCCCGTCGGACGCGGCCAGCGCGAGTTGATCATCGGCGACCGCCAGACCGGCAAGACCGCCGTCATCGTCGATACCATCCTCAACCAGAAGGCGATCAACGCGTCCGACGACGAGGGACGCAAGCTCTACTGCATCTACGTCGCGGTCGGGCAGAAGCGCTCCACCGTGGCCCAGCTGGTGCGCACGCTGGAGGAGAACGGGGCGATGGAATACTCCATCGTCGTCGCCGCCACCGCCTCCGACCCCGCGCCCATGCAGTACATCGCGCCCTACGCGGGCTGCGCCATGGGCGAATATTTCCGCGACAACAAGATGCACGCGGTGATCTTCTACGACGACCTCTCCAAGCAGGCCGTCGCCTATCGCCAGATGTCGCTGCTGCTGCGCCGTCCGCCGGGACGCGAGGCCTTCCCCGGCGACGTGTTCTATCTGCACTCCCGCCTGCTCGAGCGCGCCGCCAAGATGAGCGACGAGTTCGGCGCCGGTTCGCTGACCGCGCTGCCCGTCATCGAGACCCAGGCCGGGGACGTCTCGGCCTACATCCCGACCAACGTGATCTCCATCACCGACGGGCAGATCTTCCTGGAGACCGAGCTGTTCTTCAAGGGCATCCGCCCGGCCGTGAACGTGGGCCTCTCGGTCTCGCGCGTCGGCTCGGCCGCGCAGGTCAAGGCGATGAAGCAGGTCGCCGGCAAGATCAAGCTGGAGCTCGCGCAGTATCGCGAGATGCAGGCCTTCTCGCAGTTCGCCTCCGACCTCGACGAGTCGACGCAGAAGCTGCTGGCTCGCGGCGACCGGCTGACCGAGGTGCTCAAGCAGCCGCAGTACAACCCCATGCCCGTCGAGGAGCAGGTGGTCGTGCTCTATGCCGGCACCCGCGGCTATCTCGACAGCATCGCGGTGGGACGCATCGGGGCCTTCGAGCGGCAACTGCTTTCCGAGATCAAGGCCCAGGCCCCCGCCATCCTGGAGACCCTCCGCAAGGAGCGCGAGCTGAAGCCCGAGACCGACAAGAAGCTGGCCGCCTTCCTGGACAGCTTCGTCAAGCGGTTCTCGTGAGCCTGTTCCGGTAGCGCATCATGCCAAGCCTCAAGGCCCTGCGAGGCCGTATCGTCTCGGTCACCTCGACGCAGAAGATCACCTCGGCCATGAAGATGGTCGCGGCCTCCAAGCTGCGCCGTGCCCAGAACCAGGCCGGGGCGGCCAAACCCTATGCCGAGCGGATGGAGCGGATGCTTGCCGCGCTGGCCGCGGCGGCGAGTGGCGGGCCGGGCGCTCCGAAGCTGCTGGCCGGGACCGGCAACGACAA
Organism: uncultured Acetobacteraceae bacterium; assembly: GCA_937874445.1. Taxonomy (GTDB): domain Bacteria; phylum Pseudomonadota; class Alphaproteobacteria; order Acetobacterales; family Acetobacteraceae; genus Rhodovastum. Next base: position 3,142 of record CALNAL010000103.1, read on the forward strand.
GACGCATCTGCTGGTGGCGATCACCGGCGACCGCGGTCTGGCCGGCGCCTTCAACGCCAACATCGGGCGGATGACGCGCGCCCGCGTCGGCAAGCTGCGCGCCGAGGGCAAGGCGGTGAAGATCTTCGCCGTCGGCCGCAAGGGCACCGACTACCTGAGCCACGAATTCCCGGATCTGGTGGTCGATTCGGTAAACTATGCCGGGCGCAAGTCGATCAACTTCGCCGACGCCCAGGCGATCGCCGGCCGGATCACCGCCCTGCTCGAGGCGGGCGAGTTCGACGTCTGCACCCTGCTCTACAACCGCTTCCATTCGGTGATCTCGCAGGTGCCGACGGCGACGCAGCTCATTCCCGCGCCGAAGCCCGAGGCGGCCGCGGCGGAGGGCGTGCATGCGATCGTCGAGTTCGAGCCCGCGGAGGAGGAGATGCTCGCGCAGCTCCTGCCGCTCAATCTCGCCGTGCAGATCTATCGCGCCCAGCTCGAAAGCGCTGCCGGCTTCTACGGATCGCAGATGGCTGCCATGGACAACGCGACCCGCAACGCCGGCGACATGATCAAGAGCCTTACGCTGCGCTACAACCGGGCCCGGCAGGCCAATATCACCAACGAACTGATCGAGATCATCTCCGGCGCCGAAGCCGTCTGAAGATCGCGAACCGAGACAGGAGTCGATTATGGCGGGGAACAATGTCGGGCGCGTGACGCAGGTGACGGGCGCCGTGGTTGACGTGCAGTTCGATGGCGAGCTGCCCTTCATGCTCAATGCGCTGACCACCAAGGTCGGCGATCGCACGCTCGTGCTCGAAGTCGCCCAGGAGCTCGGCGAGCGCACTGTGCGCACCATCGCCATGGACAGCACCGACGGCATGGTGCGCGGCCAGGAGGTGCTCGACACCGGTAAGCCGATCTCCATGCCCGTGGGGCGCGGCACGCTCGGGCGCATCCTCAACGTCATCGGCGAGCCGGTGGACGAGCGCGGGGACGTGCCCTTCGAGAAGCGCTCCCCGATCCACCGTCCTGCCCCGAGCTTCGAGGAGCAGGCCGGGGCCACGGAGATTCTCGTCACCGGCATCAAGGTCGTCGATCTGCTGGCCCCGTACCTGAAGGGCGGCAAGGTCGGGCTGTTCGGCGGCGCCGGGGTGGGCAAGACCGTGCTCATCCAGGAGCTGATCAACAACATCGCCAAGGCTCATGGCGGCGTTTCCGTGTTCGCCGGCGTCGGCGAGCGCACCCGCGAGGGCAACGACCTCTACCACGAGATGTGCGAGGCCGGGGTCATCAAGCTCAACGAGCACGACACCGAAGGCTCCAAGGTGGCGCTGGTCTACGGGCAGATGAACGAGCCGCCGGGCGCGCGCATGCGCGTGGCGCTCTCGGGCCTGACGGTCGCGGAGTATTTCCGCGACGAGGAAGGCCAGGACGTGCTGTTCTTCGTGGACAACATCTTCCGCTTCACCCAGGCGGGCGCCGAGGTTTCGGCCATGCTCGGGCGCATCCCCTCGGCGGTGGGCTACCAGCCGACGCTGGCCACCGACATGGGCGCGCTGCAGGAGCGCATCACCTCCACCAAGAAGGGTTCGATCACCTCGGTGCAGGCCATCTACGTGCCCGCCGACGACCTGACCGACCCCGCCCCGGCGACCTCCTTCGCCCACCTCGACGCCACCACGGTGCTCTCGCGCCAGATCGCCGAGCTCGGCATCTACCCCGCGGTGGATCCGCTCGATTCCACTTCGCGCTCGCTCGACCCGTGCGTGGTCGGCGAGGAGCACTACCTGGTGGCCCGCGAGGTGCAGCGCATCCTGCAGACCTACAAGTCGCTGCAGGACATCATCGCCATTCTCGGCATGGACGAACTCTCCGAGGAGGACAAGCTGACGGTGGCGCGCGCGCGCAAGATCCAGCGCTTCTTCAGCCAGCCCTTCCACGTCGCCGAGGTGTTCACCGGCATGCCCGGCGTGTTCGTGCCCGTCGCGGACACGGTGCGCTCCTTCAAGGCGATCATTTCCGGCGAATACGACAGCCTGCCGGAGGCCGCCTTCTACATGGTCGGCACCATCGAGGACGCGGTGAAGAAGGCGGAAACCCTCAAGGCCGACGCCTGAGTCGGGAAAGGGGTTCGCCATGGCTCTCGAGCTGGAAATCGTCAGTCCCGACCGGATCGTGCTCTCCAAGCCGGTCGAGATGGTCGTGCTGCCCGGCGCCGAAGGGGAGCTGGGGGTGCTGGTGGACCATGCGCCGATGGTCGTCATGCTGCAGCCCGGCACCATTCGCGTGACCGAGGACGGCAAGGTGACCGACGAGATCGCGGTGGACGGCGGATTTGCCGAGATCACCGGCGCGCGGGTCACGGTGCTGGTCAGCGGCGCGCCGGCCGCCTGAGCCCGGCTCCGTGTCGCAGGCGCGACGGAGGATGAGGCCATGCGCTATCTGGTGACGGGAGGCGCCGGCTACGTCGGCAGCCATCTCGTGGCCGAGATTCGCGACCGCGGCGGTGAGGTGGTGGTGGTGGACAATTTCGTCACCGGACACCGCGACGCCGTGCTCCCCGGCGTGCGTCTGGTCGAGGGCGATGTCGGCGACGCGGCCACCCTGCAGGCCGCCCTCGCGTTCGGCCCGTTCGAGGCGGTCTTCCATTTCGCCGCGCGCTCGCTGGTGGGCGAGAGCATGCGCGATCCCATGCTCTATTTCCGCGAGAACGTCGGCAAGGGCGCGATCCTGATCGATTCCTGCGTACGCGGGGGCGTGCGGAAATTCGTCTTTTCCTCCACCGCGGCCCTGTTCGGGGTGCCGGGGGAGGGACCGATCGGCGAGACCGCCCCCATCGCGCCCGTCTCCGTCTACGGCGAGAGCAAGGCGATGATCGAGCGCATGCTCGCATGGGCGGGGCGGGTGCATGGGCTGCGGGGCGCCTGCCTGCGCTACTTCAATGCCGCCGGCGCCGACGCGGCCGGGCGGCTGGGCGAGGACCACCGGCCGGAGACCCATCTCATTCCGCTGGCGATCGACGCGGCCCTGGGCCGACGTCCGCCGCTGGAAGTGTTCGGTACCGATTTCCCGACTCCCGACGGCACCTGCATCCGCGACTACATCCATGTCGCCGATCTCGCGGATGCCCATCTGCGCGTGCTGACGCGGCTCGATGCCGGCTCCGTCGCCTACAATCTCGGCACCGGGCGCGGGCATTCGGTGCTGGAGGTGCTGCGTGCGGTGGAGGCGGTGGGCGGGCGTGCCGTGCCGCATTGCCTGGCCGGGCGTCGCGCGGGCGATCCAGCGAATTTGGTGGCTTCCTCGGCCCGCATCGCCGCCGAGACGGGATGGGCTCCGCGCCGGGCCGCCCTGGAGGCGATCGTCGCCTCGGCCTGGGCGTGGCGCGTGGCACATCCCGACGGGTTCGCCGCCTGATCCCGGGTTTCGCCGATTGGCAAGGCAGGGAAGGAAGGTGTTCTCCTTTCGAGAAAGGAGAACCAGGAAAGCTTCATTCGTTAAGGCTCCGCGCTTGTGTCAGCCGCGGAGCCAAAATGGGAAAAGTCCTTTTTGCTTCTTTTTCCTTCAGGAAAAAGAAGACTTGCCCTTTCTTTCTTGGGCAGGAATCCCAAGCCTGAGCCACACGAATTTCATTGCAGTGTCATACGGATGCCGCCGGGCCGTCATGGCCGCGGGGGAAGACCGACGCCATACATCGGAAAGGCGAGCGGGATGGTGGGACGTCGTGTGCTGATCGGGGGAGCCGGGGCGGCGCTGTTCGCGCGTTTCAGCGGCTTCGGCGTGACCGCGGCGGCGGCCGATGCGCCGCTGTTTCGTTTCGGCATTGTTGCGGACCCGCAATACGCGCCGGCCGTGCCCGACCTCAAGCGCGACCGTCACTATTCCAACTCTCTCGGCAAGCTCGCCGAGGCGGTGAGGGCCTTCAACCGCGAGGATCTCGCCTTCGTTGCCACGCTCGGCGATATCATCGACCGTTCCTGGGAAAGCTACGCGCACATCCTGCCGATCTACGACGGGCTGACGGCGCCGCGCGTCTTCCTGCTCGGCAACCGCGACCATGTGGTGGCGCCGGAGTATCTCGCCTCTCTGGTGCGCAACGCCGGAATGCCAGCGGCACACTATGATTTTTCCGGAGGCGGCTGGCGCTTCGTGGTGCTCGACGGCAACGAGGGCGGCGTGTTCGCCCATCCTCCCGGCAGCGCGGAGCGGCACGCGGCCGAGGCGCGGCTGGCGGAGATGGCCGCGCGCGGGGCGCCCAACGCGGCCGCTTCCAACGGCGCGATGGGCGAGGTGCAGTTCGCCTGGCTGGAGGCGACTCTCGCGCGAGCCCGCGACGCCGAGGAGAAAACCATCGTGATGGGCCACTACCCGATCTATCCGCTGGCCCGGCCGCACAACCAGCTCGACGACGCGCGCCTGGTGGCGCTGCTTGAACGGTTCCCCAACGTGGTTGCCTACTTCAACGGGCACGACCACGCCGGCGCCTACGCCGAGCACGCGGGCCGGCACTATCTCAACTTCTGCGGCATGGTGCAGACGGTCGCCAGCAACGCCTTCGCGGTGGTGGAGGTCTGGCCCGACCGCCTGCAGGTCCGCGGCTTCGGCCGCGAACCCAGCCGCACGCTGGCCATCGCCGCCGGCTGAAGGCGGAATCGCAACGAAAAAGTAAGGTAAGGAAGGCTTCTTTTTCCTGAAGGAAAAAGAAGCAAAAAGGACTTTGTTCGTTTGGCTCCGCGCATGACCCAGGCGCGGAGCCCTTAACGAATGAAGCTTTCCTGGTTCTCCTTTCTCGAAAGGAGAACACCTTCCTTGCTGGCCGTCCCGCCCAACCGGGGCCGAGCCCCTCGCGTCAGAAGACCAGGGTCGAAAGCGCGTAGGCCACGAGTGTCGAGACTGCGACGCCGAGCAGGCCCGGGATCATGAAGCTGTGGTTGAGCAGCCAGTTGCCGATATGCGTCGTGCCGGTGCGGTCCATGCTGATGGAGGCGAGGTCGGACGGATAGAAGCAGAAGAAGAAGTAGGCGTAGCAGGAGGGGATCACCGCCAGCATCTGGTGCGTGGAGAGCCCCAGCGTGTAGCCGAAGGGCATCATGATCACCAGCACCGCCGCCTGGCTTTTCACGAAGGCGGAGACGGCGAACATGGCCAGCGCGAAGGTCCACGGCGCGTACTGCACCATCTCCTTGATGTTGCGGATCAGGAACTCCTGGTTGCCGCTGACGAAGCAGTCGCTCATCCAGGCGATGCCGAAGATGGCGATCACCGCCGTCATGCCCGCGGTGAACACGCTGGAGTGGCCGATGTCGGCCGCCTTCACGTGGCAGGAGAACAGGATGATGGCGCCGGCGCTCATCATGATGATCTGCACCACCGTGGTGAGCGGCAGCATCTTGCCGTTGTAGTGCGGCAGCAGCACGGGGAAGAGCGCGAGGATCACCACCACCAGGATGCCGCCGAAGAAGAGGGCCACCGAAAGCGGCGCGGTGGCGGGCAGCTGCTTGCCCAGCGTCGTGACATTTTCCTCCAGAGAGGCGCGGAATTCGGGGTCCTTCATCCGTTCCAGGAATTCCGGGTCCTTGTCGAGATCCTTGCCGCGGTTGATGCTCCACAGCGCCGCCACCAGCACGCCCACGAGCCCCGAGGGGATGGTGATTCGCAGGATCTCGATCAGCGTCACCGGGTCATGGTTCTTGAGCGAGAGCGCCATGAAGCTGGTGACCGCCGCGGCCACCGGGGAAGCGGTGATGCCCATCTGCGAGGCGACCGAGGAAATGCCCATCGGCCGTTCCGGGCGGATCTTGGTTTTCAGTGCCACGTCGGCAATGACCGGCAGCAGCGAATAGACCGCGTGCCCGGTGCCGACGCACATCGTCAGGAAAAAAGTGCAGAACGGGGCAAGAATAGTGACGCGGCTGGGGTGCGCGCGCAGGAGGCGTTCGGCGCGCTGCACCATCCAGTCCAGGCCGCCGGCCACTTGCAGCGTGGCCGCGGCGGTCCCCCCCGCCAGGATGCTCAGCATGCCGTCGCTGGGCGGGCTGGCCGGCGGCGTGTGGAAGCCGATAGTCAGGACGGTGACGCCGAGCCCTCCCAGCAGACCCAAGGCGATACTTCCGCGGCGGATACCAATCAGGATCGCACCCAGAACCAGGACAAACTGAATCCAGAATTGAACCATCGGTCGCATCCCCTTGTGCGACGTGCCGCTTGGGATGGGCACGTCGGCTTTGCCCGGCGAATCCGTCTCGCACGTAACTAGGCAGGATTACACAAAAATTAGAAAATAACAGGGGAAACTATATGGGTTGATCGCTTGCGGGGAATGCCCAGATTTTCTGAGGAAACCGAGGGGATCCCATGGCGAAAGAACCGACGCGCGACGAACGGAATTGGGCCACCTGCCTCACTCCCGCGCAGTTCCGTGTCCTGCGCGGGCATGGCACCGAGGCGCCGGGCAGCTCCCCGCTCGAGGCCGAGACTCGCACCGGCACCTACGCCTGCGCCGCCTGCGGGCAGGAGTTGTTTGACAGCATTACAAAATATCACAGCGGTTCCGGCTGGCCGAGCTTCTGGGATGTGCATCCCGGTGCCGTCACGACCAGCACCGATACGTCCTTCGGCATGGTCCGCACGGAGATTCTCTGCGCCCATTGCGGCAGCCATCTCGGCCATCTCTTCGACGACGGCCCCCGGCCGACCGGCCAGCGCTACTGCATGAACGGCATCGCCCTGACGTTCCGTCCAAAAAACGAGTCGTCCCCGGACTGAACGCCGTCGCGGCGTTCCCGGGCCCTCAGCCCCGCGCGGGGGAGCGGCCGAAGGCGCCGCCCCCGGCAAAGCGCGCGACCGGGCCGAGCGCCCCCTCGATGCGCAGCGCCTCGTTCCACTTGGCCATGCGCTCGCCGCGGGCGAAGCCGCCCACCTTGAGCTGCCCCACGCCCCAGCCGACCGCGAGATGCACCACGGTGACATCCTCGCTTTCCCCGGAGCGGGCGGAGACGATGCCGGCGTAGCCCGCCGCCCGGGCGGCCTGCCAGGCGGCGCGGGTTTCGCTCAGCGTGCCGTGCTGGTCGGGCTTGAGGAGCACGGCGTTGGCGGCGCCGTCGCGGGCGGCGGCACGGATGCGGTCGGGGGTGCCGGCGAGAAAGTCGTCGCCCACCACCTGCACGCGTCCGCCCATTTCGCGGGTGAGGGCGGCGAAGCCGGCGGCATCGTCGCTGGCCAGCGGGTCCTCGATGGAGGCGATGGGATAGTGGGCGATCCATTCCGAGACCAGGCGGATCATGCCGTCGCTGTCGAGTTCGCGGCCGTCGCGGGCCAGGCGGTAGTGGCCGTTGGCGCCGAAGCCCGATGCGGCGATGTCCAGTGCCAGGCTCACCTCGTCCCCGGGTTTGAGGCCGGCCTTCTCGATGGCCGCCACGGTGGTCTCCAGGGCCTGCTCGTTGGAGTCGAACTCGGGCCACCATCCGCCGCCGTCGGCCACGCCGACCGGGCCGGTGCGTTCCTCCATCAGCGCCCCGGCGGCGCGGTAGATCTCGGCGCTCCAGTCCAGCGCCTCGGCGAAGCTGCGCGCGGCGGGGCAGGTGACCAGCACGCCCTGCACGTCGATGCGCTGGCCGGCATGGGCGCCGCCGCCGAAGATCTGCACCTGCGGCAGGGGCAGGGTGTCGGCCTCGGCGCCGCCGAGGTAGCGGTAGAGCGGCTCGCCCTCGGCCGCGGCGGCGGCGTGGGCCACGGCGATGGAGACCGCCAGCGTGGCGTTGGCGCCGAGGCGGGAGAGGCCGGGGGTGCCGTCGAGCGCGTGCATCCGGCGGTCGATGGTTTCCTGGTCGAGGGCATCGTGGCCGAGCAGGGCCTGGGCGATCTCGCCGTTGACGTGCTCGACCGCCTGGCTGACGCCGAGCCCGCCGAAGGCCTTGCCCCCGTCGCGCAGCGCGACCGCCTCGGCGGCGGCAAGCGACACTCCGGCCGGGGCGATGCCGCGGCCCACCGCGCCGCATTCCAGCAGCACGTCGGCCTCCACGGTGGGACAGCCCCGGCTGTCCCAGACGCGCCGGCCCTGGATGTAGGCGATATCGGTCTCGCTCATGCTCTGGAACCTCCGGCCGCACATCCCGGCGACGCCTTCACATATGCGGCGCGGGCCGTCGCGTCCATCCCGCCCGGGGAAAGGAAGCAAACAGGACTTTTGTTCGTTGGGCTCCGCGGCTGACACGGGCGCGGAGCCCTTAACGGAGAAAGCTTTCTTGGTTCTTCTTGCACGCAAGAAGAACACCTTGCCTTGCTTCCTTGCCCACGGGCCGCTTGCGGCGGACGGAATGGAAAGGCTATGCCCGGGCACACTGGAGAGTGTGCATGCCCGATCCGGTTTCTCCCGCAGCCTCCCCGCCTCTGGCCGTGACCCTGGCGGCCTGGGCGGGCTGGCGCGATGTGCCCGGCGGCCCCCAGGAGGCCGGCTGGAGTGCCGTGCCTGCGACCGCGCAGGCCGTGCCGGTGCTGCTGCGCCGGCGCATCGACCGTGCCGGTCAGGCGGCGCTGCGGCTGGCGTGGAACATGGCCGCATCCGGGGCGGCGCGTATCGTCGCCTCCTCGCGGCACGGGGCCTTCGCCCGCTCGCTGGCCATCATGCGCGCGGCGCAGGCGGGAGAGCCGGCCTCGCCGTCCGAGTTCAGTCTCTCGGTGCATCACGCCATGGCCGGGCTGCTTTCCATCGCGCGGACCAACCGGGCCGGGCACACGGCGGTGGCGGCGGGGGCGGAAAGCCTTGCCGCCGGGCTGCTGGAGGCGGCGGTCGGGCTGGGCCTGCCTGAATCGGAGGCCGGCGCATCGGGGCGGGCGGGCGCGCTGCTGATGCACCTCGACGAGCCCCTGCCGGCGCCGTTCGACGTGCTGCTCCCCCCCGCTCCGGCCTGTGCCCTGGTTCTGGCCCTGATGCCGGACGGTCCCGGGCCTGTCTCTTATACACATCTGACGCTGCCGACGAAGGCTTAGGTGT
>CALNAL010000104.1 GCA_937874445.1 uncultured Acetobacteraceae bacterium
GTGGTCGGCGCGGGGGGGGACCTGGTGGCCTTCGGCGCTCATACCTCCTGCCCGTCCCTGCCGCGTCTGCTGGCACCGCGCAAGGCGCTCACCGCGCTGCTCTTCCGCCGCCCCTCGGCCGTGGTGGCGCGCGAGGTCAAGGAGGGGGCGCTCGACCTGGCGCCCTTCCACGACCCGCGGATGCTGGCGATGGCGGGGGGCTTGCCGCTGGTGTGCGCAGGCGAGGTGATCGGCGCGGTGGGGGTCAGCGGCCTGCCCCCCGCGCAGGATGTCGCCGTGGCCGAGGCGTTCGCCCGGGGTCTGCTGGCCTGATCCCGAACTGGCTGATACCGCCGACCCCGCGCGTTGCCCGACGCGCGGGGTCGGCGCGCGGGATCCACGGGGCGTGGCGCCCTGGGCGTTTGACACCGTGCTGTCGGCCCACATAAGGTCGGAAACCGTCTGCTCCGAAGAGGTTGGAGACAGCCCCGCGCCCCCCGCGGTGCGCGCGGACGTGATCGTGCCCAGGAGAGTCCCAGGTGCCGGCCCTTGCGCCGGCCGTTTCAGGAAGCGACGCCGCAGATGAAGATCCTCGTCCCGGTCAAACGGGTGGTCGACTACAACGTGAAGATCCGGGTTCGCGCCGATGGCAGCGGCGTGGAGACCAAGGGGGTCAAGATGTCGATGAACCCCTTCGACGAAAACGCCATCGAGGAGGCGGTCCGTCTCAAGGAAGAAGGCGTCGCGAGCGAGGTGGTGGCCGTCTCCATCGGGCTTGCCGCCTGTGCCGAGACCCTGCGCACCGCGCTGGCCATCGGCGCCGACCGCGCCATCCTGGTCGAGACCGACGTCGCGCTGCAGCCGCTGGCCGTGGCCAAGCTGCTGGCCGCGCTGGCACGTCGCGAGGAGGCCGGGCTGGTGATCGCCGGCAAGCAGGCCATCGACGATGACATGAACGCGACCGGTCAGATGCTCGCCGCCCTGCTGGACTGGCCCCAGGCCACCTTCGCCAGCAAGATTGCGATCGCCGGAGGCGAAGCCACGGTGACGCGCGAGGTCGATGACGGGCTCGAGACCTTCGTCCTGCCGTTGCCCGCGGTGGTCACCGCCGACCTGCGGCTGAACGAGCCGCGCTACGCGAGCCTGCCCAACATCATGAAGGCTCGCAAGAAGCCGATCGCCACCCTCACCCCGGCCGAGCTGGGCGTGGACCCGGCGCCGCGGCTGAAGGTTCTCGAAGTGACCGAACCGGCCCATCGCCAGGCCGGCCGCAAGCTCAAGACGGTCGCCGAACTGGTGGCGGCGCTGCGCGACGAAGCAAGGGTGATCTGACCATGGCCGTACTTGTTCTGCTCGACCACGACGGCGTGGCCATCCGCCAGCCCTCGCGTGCCGCCGTGACCGCCGCCGCCGCCCTCGGGGAGGTGCATGTGCTGCTCGCCGGCGAGGGGCTGGCCGCGCTGGCCGCCACCGCCGCGCGGATCGCCGGCGTAGCACGGGTGCTCGTGGCCGACGCGCCTGTGCTGGCCCATCTCTCGGCCGAACCCCTGGCCGCGCTGATGGTACGGCTGTCCGAACGCTACAGCCACCTGCTGGCGCCGGCCACCACGCTGGGCAAGAACGTCATGCCCCGTCTGGCCGCCTGCCTCGACGTGCAGTCGCTTTCCGACGTGTGCGGGATCGTCGGCCCCGACACCTTCCTGAGGCCGATCTATGCCGGCAATGCCATCGCCAAGGTGCAGAGCCCCCAGCCGCGCCAGGTGCTCACGGTGCGGGCCGCCAGTTTCGAGCCGGCCGCTCCCGAGGGCGGCGCGGCGAGCCTCGAGGTCGTCTCCACCGAGGGGTTGCCGCATCCGGCGCGCTTCGTCGGGGCCGAGAAGAGCGGCGGGGCCCGCCCGGACCTGACGGCCGCGCGGGTTGTCGTGGCCGGCGGACGCGGCATGGGCAGCCGAGAGAGTTTCAGCCTGCTGGAAAAGGTCGCCGACCAGCTGCTGGCAGCCGTCGGCGCCTCCCGTGCCGCGGTGGACGCCGGCTTCGTGCCCAACGACTACCAGGTCGGCCAGACCGGCAAGATCGTCGCCCCGGAACTCTACATCGGAGTGGGCATCTCCGGCGCCATCCAGCACCTGGCCGGCATGAAGGACAGCAAGGTGATCGTGGCGATCAACAAGGACGAGGACGCGCCCATCTTCCAAGTGGCCGACTACGGCCTGGTGGCGGATCTCTTCGCCGTGCTGCCCGAGCTGGAAGCCGAGCTGGCAAAGTCCTGATCGCCGAACCCCGCCCGCCGGTCGGGCGGGGGCTCCTTCAGGAGCCGCCGGCGGCGTGCAGCACGACCTCCGCCAGCGCCTGGCCGAGACAGCGGCTCCGCTGGTCGGCGGCCTGGGCCTGCTCCGGCTTGGGCGTGGCCTCCATCTCGAAGAGGCCCATCTCGGTCCAGCGGCGCAGCAGGGCGAAACGGGAGAACAGTGTCGCCCCGTGGCGTTGCGCCGCCGCCGCCATTGCCTCGCGGTAAGGGGCGACGTTGGCGCGCTCCATCAGCATCCGGCTGTACAGCGGATCCACCAGGATCAGCTCCCCGCCGGCGGCACGGACCATCTCGGCCCCCGCGTCGAGGTCGCGGGTGAAATCCGCCACCGGGCGCTTGCGGACGGATTCAACGGTGCCGGTCTGCCAGATGACGAGCGGGGCCTTGTGAAGAGCCAGCTGCTTGCGCAGAAGGCCCAGCATCGCGGCGCTTCCGAGGCCTCGCTCGCCCTGCACGGTCAGCGTGATCTGCAGGCCGGGCACGCTCGCGCGCAGATTTTGGGCCATGTCGTCGACGAAGGAGCCGACCGGGCGCCCGCGGACGCTCATCATGCTGCCGGAGCCGACCGCCACCACCTCCAGCCGCCGCGCCGCCAGGGCGGCGGCCAGTCTCGGCATGCTGCCGGCGGCAACTCCGGCCGTGGCGGTGGCCATGGGGTAGGGG
>CALNAL010000105.1 GCA_937874445.1 uncultured Acetobacteraceae bacterium
GGCGGAGGCGGTTGCACCAGCTCGGCAAGGCGCTGGGGCACCTCGTGGACCGGCTCCTCGCCGGCCGTGTCGGCGGACATGCGCCACCAGCCGGCGTAGGCCCCCACGGAGAGCACCAGCCCGAGCAGCACCACCGCCCCGGCGGGCAGGCCGCGCTCGGGCAGGGGGACGGGGAAATCGAGCTTGGGCTTGCGGATGCGGGTCGCCGCCTCGGCACGGAAGCGCCGGGTGATCTCGTCGGGATGCAGGCCCAGCGCGCAGGCGTAGGCGCGCACGTGGCCGATGGTGTAGGCCGGGGCGGGCAGGTCCTCGAAGCGGCCGGCCTCGATCGCCTCCAGCAGCGAGCGGCGGATGCACAGATGGGCCGCGATGTCCTTCAGCTCCAGGCCAAGGCGCAGACGCGCGGCGCGCAGATCGGCCCCGACGCGAAAGGGCGTTTCGTCAGCGGTGGAGGATGCGGGCGCAGACGCGACGGTTGTGGGAACCGCCGGTGGCGCCAGATCCTCATTCGTGGATGCCAGGGCCTTGCCCTGCTCAAGAAAGGATCTGCTGTCCTGCAGCACGGCGGCTCGATTCCGTAGCGAGAGGTTTCGATGCTGGCGGGAAAGAGACGTACATCGTCCCTCCCTCAGCTAGGGCCGCTTCTAGACCGAGATGCCTCGCTTGCCAACCAGAACCCGCGGAGGAATCGACACGGCGGATATGATTCTTCCGCGTCACCTCTGAAGCAGTTCCTGTAGCTGTCTATGGATTCGAGATTTTTGCCGGTGTTGCCGTCCTGCCTCACCCGCAAACGTTGCGCTCCTGTAGCCAGATCGTGATGTCCGTGCGCAGCGAGGACGCACCGTTTTGATTGCGGCACAATCCCCGCAGGAATGTGCCGAATTCAGCGACATCCAGCGCCCCCAGCGCTGCCTTCAGCGGCAGCACGGCGGGCGCGGGCATGGAGAGACTCGTCACCCCCAGCCCGACCAGCGTCAGCGCCTCGATCGGTCGCCCGGCCGCCTCGCCGCAGACCGACAGCGGCACCCCCGCCGCCCGTGCCCGCGCGGCCACATCGGCGATCAGTCCGAGCATCGCCGGGGCCAGCAGGTCGTAGCGGGAGGCGATCGCGGGATTGGTGCGGTCGGCGGCGTAGAGGAACTGCATGAGGTCGTTGGTGCCGATGGAGACGAAGTCGGTTTCGGCCAGCAGGGCGTCGATCTGCCACATCAGCGCGGGCACCTCGAGCATGGTGCCGACGCGCAGCCGGGCGGGCATCGGGCGCACCCGCTCCGCCTCGGCGAGCAGCAGGGCGCGGGCGGCACGGAATTCGGCGATCGTGGCGACCATCGGGAACATCACCGAAAGCTCCCGCCCCGCGGCGGCGAGCAGCAAGGCGCGCAGCTGGCGACGCATCAGCGAGGGACGGTCGAGGCCGACGCGCAGGCTGCGCCAGCCCATCGCCGGGTTCGTTTCGGTCGGCGCATCATTGTCGGCGAGCAGCTTGTCGCCGCCCAGGTCGAGGGTGCGGAACTGCACCGGCCGCGCGCCGGCGACCTCGAGCACCTGGCTGTAGATGGCCGCCTGCTCGGCCACCTCGGCCACGGCGCCGCGCGCCATCATGGCGATCTCGGTGCGGAACAGGCCGATTCCCTCGGCGCCGGTGGCGTCGAGCTGGGCGAGTTCCAGCGGCAGGCCGATATTGAGCATCAGCCGCACCGCCACCCCGTCGCGGCTGGTGGCGGGGCGGTCCTGCAGGGTGGCCAGGCTGGCCAGGCGCTGGCGGGCCGCCTCCAGGGCCTGGCTGTAGATGCGGCGCTGCTCGGGGGAGGGACGCAGGACCGCCTGGGCCAGGGATCCGTCGCCCCGGGGGCCTCCCTCGGCGGCATCCAGCACGATCTCGTCGCCCGGCTCGGCGGCCTCGATCAGCCCGTGCACGCCGCTGATGGTGGGGATGCCCAGGGCGCGGGCGACGATGGCGGCGTGGCTGGTGGACGAGGCCTCCTCCACCACCAGCCCGGCCAGGCCGCGCGCGTGCCAGGTGAGCAGTTCGGCCGGGCCGAGGCGACGGGCCAGCAGGATCGCCCCCGGCGTCGGTTCCACCGGAGAGGCGCCCGCGGCCTCGTCCAGCGCGGCCAGCAGCCGTCCCGAGAGGTCCTCGATGTCGGCGGTGCGCTCGCGCAGATAGGCATCGGGGATGCGGCGCATCCGTTCGCGCAGCTCGCCGGCGACGCGGTGCACCGCCGCCTCGGCGGAGAGCCCGGTGTGGATCATCTCGCAGACGCGCCGCAGCCAGGCGGGGTCGGCGGCGATCAGCCGGTAGGCCTCCAGCACGTCGCGCACGACGCCGGCGCCCTTGCGGGAGGCCTCCGGTCCGGCGGCGATCAGCGCGTCGATCTCGCGGCGCATGGCGGCGACGGCGCGATGCAGGCGGGCGAGTTCGGCCTCGGGATCGTCGGCGGTCAGCCGTTGCGGGGCGGGCAGGCCGGGCAGCACCGCCGGGCCGATCACCAGCCCCGGCACCAGGGTGCGTCCGGAGAAGCGGCGGGCCGCCTCGGGGGTGGTGAACGTGGCCGGTTCGGGCGGGCGGGCCACGGCGGCGGCGAGGTTGGGCGCCACCAGCACCGCGGCGAGCCCGATCGCCTCGTGCTCCTCCGTCGTGAAGGACGCCCCGCCGGGGCGGCGCAGCACCAGCGCGCCGACCAGCCGGCCGGCCCGGCGGACCGGCAGGTGCAGGCTGCCCGCGGCCAGCGGCGGCGGGGTGGGGGATTCGAGGATCTGCGGGCAGGGCCCCTCGCTGGCCGCCAGCTCGAGGCGCCCGTCGGCGCGCTGGAGATGGATCGAGCAGCATTCCGCGCCGGTTTCCGCGGCCAGCAGCGTCGCGATCGACGCCAGGGAGGCGGGCTCCTCGGCGATCAGGCGTCCCAGCAAGGCCAGCATGTGTCGCGACGTGGACATCGAGGCACAGGCTGGCAGCCAGTGATGGCGGAGATGTGGCAGGGATGGCGAAATTCTGTTTACCGCGCCCCGGTCCGGCGAGTCAGGCGGGGGGCGGTAAACAGAAT
>CALNAL010000106.1 GCA_937874445.1 uncultured Acetobacteraceae bacterium
GCCCCCCCCCTCCCCCGCCGGCTGTGCGGAGGCCTCCCCGCACCCGCGCGTGCACACCGCCCCGGCGCACGTCGGCATCGTCCTCCACCACCACGACCCTGATATCCGACAAGCCCGCCCTCCCGCTCGCCTCGTCCCATCCGGGCAAGCATACACGCATCGCGCGCGGCCGACATCCGCCGCCGGCGCACGGGAGGCAGGAACGCGCCGGGTCTCGCATTTCCGGTTTTCCGGAAGCTGCGGGGGGCCTTTTTCCGGAGTTCCCGCCGGACGCGCCGCCTCGGGCCCGCCGGAGCGGCGGATGGCGGGCGATTGCGCCTGCCCGTCCCGCGCGCGCGGCTGGCACGGCAGTTGCGGAGGGAGGGACGAGTTTGCGGACTCGCGTGCTTCCTTTCTCCTGCCTGGCAGGGCGGGAGGAGGACGGGAAATAACAGCTTCTGGAAGAAACATGTCCCTGCAATCGGAAACCATGGACTCCTCTCCCGCGACCCGCCGGCTGTGGCCGGAGATGTGGTGGAGGGTGCTCGACATCCGCATCGGAATCGTTCCGCTGCCGATCTACATCCTCCTGGTCGCGATCATCGCCGCCATCGTCCTCTCCGGCGGCACGCTGGCCGGGCATGCCGGCAAGATGCCCTCCGACATCCTCGTTTCGGTCGCCATTCTTGCCGTCGGCGGCTTCACTTGCGGCGAGCTCGGCAAGCGCCTGCCGGTGCTGCGCAACATCGGCGCCGCCGCGATCCTCGCCACCTTCCTCCCCTCCTTCCTGGTCTATGCGCACCTCATCCCGCAGCCGCTGATCGCCTCCACCAAGGAGTTCTACAAGACCAGCAACATCCTCTATCTCTACATCGCCTGCATCATCGTCGGCTCGGTGCTGGGGATGGAGCGGCGGGCGCTGATCCACGGCGCGATGAAGATCTTCGGGCCGCTCGTCTCGGGCGTGATCGTGGCCGCGGCCTTCGGCACGCTGTTCGGCACCGCGCTCGGGCTCGGGATGTACCACACCTTCTTCTACATCATCGTCCCGATGATGGGCGGGGGCATCGGCGAGGGCGTGATCCCCATCTCGATCGGCTATGCGCTGCTGACCGGCGGCGACCAGGGCAGCATTCTCGCCGAGATCATGCCGATGGTGATGATGGGCTCCTTCACCTGCATCATGATGGCCGGCGTGCTCAACTGGTACGGCAACCGCAAGCCGCAGCTGACCGGCAACGGCCGCCTCACCGACGAGGGCGACATCACCGCCGCCAAGGCCTCCAGCGGGACGATCGACGCGACCACCGTCGCCGCCGCCGGCGTGACCGCCGTCGCCTTCTACCTGGTCGGTGTTCTCGCCCAGCACGCCTTCGCCTTTCCCGCGCCGCTGGTGATGCTCTTCCTCGCCTTCGGGCTGAAGGCGATCAACGCCATCTCACCCAAGCTGGAGGAAGGCGGGCGCGTGGTGCAGAAGTTCTTCGCCACCGCGGTGACCTATCCGGTGCTGTTCTCCGTGGGCGTCTCGATCACCCCGTGGGAAAAGCTGGTCGGCGCCTTCACCCTGCTCAACATCGTGGTGATCGTGGCCACCGTGCTGGTGCTCATCTCCACCAGCTTCCTCGTCGCCAAGTGGATGCGCATGTATCCGATCGACGCGGCGGTGGTGTGCAGCTGCTCGGCGGCCCAGGGCGGCACCGGCGACGTCGCCATCCTCACCTCCGCCAACCGCCTGACCCTGCTGCCCTTCTGCTCCATCGCCACCCGCCTCGGCGGGGCCTGCATGGTGACCTTCGCGCTGATGCTGATGCGCTTTCTCGGCTGAAGCCAAGCCAGCCTTCGACGCTGAAAACCGGGGGGGCGCCGCCTCCCCGGTTTTTTCATGCCCAACATCCGCCCTCCCCGC
>CALNAL010000107.1 GCA_937874445.1 uncultured Acetobacteraceae bacterium
CCCCGGCCCCGCGGCGCGCACCGCCACCTGGGCCGCCCTGCTGCTGGCCGCCCTGGCCCCCCTGGCGCTCGGCCCGTTCGGCCTCTCGGTCGCCACCGAGGCGGCCGAGGCCATGCTGTTCGCCGCCGCCCTGCATCTGCTGATGGGCCCCGCCGGCGTGGCGAGCTTCGGCCACGCCGCCTGGTTCGGCCTCGGCGCCTACGCCGCGGCCTTCGTCGCGCGCGGCCTGGCCGGGCCGATGCCCCTCGGCCTGCTCGCCGCCCCCCTGCTGGCCGGCGCCGCCGCCTGGGCCTTCGGCGCGCTGGTGGCGCGGCTGGAGGGCATCTCGCTGGCCATGCTCACCCTCGCCCTCGCCCAGATCGCCTGGGCCGCCGCCTCGCAGTGGGAGATCCTGGGCGGCGACAACGGCATCCTCGGCGTCTGGCCCGACGCCTGGGCGCGCGGCCCGGTTGCCTTCTACCTGCTGGCGCTGGCCCTGTGCGCGGGCGGCGTGGCGCTGCTGCGACGGGTCATCTTCTCGCCCTTCGGCACCGCGCTGCGCGCCTGCCGCGACGCGCCCGCGCGCGCCTAGGCCTGCGGGCTTTCGGCCCCGCGCAGGCGGGGGGCGGCCTTCGCCCTCTCCGGCGGGGGGGCGGGTCTGGCCGGCGCGCTCGCCGCCTACTCCAAGGGCAGCGTCTTCCCCACCCTGCTCGCCCTGCCGCACTCGGTGGACGGGCTGGTGATGGTCCTGCTCGGCGGGGTGGACACCCTGGCCGGCCCCATCGTCGGCGCCCTGGCCTACACCGGCCTCTCCGACGTGCTGATGCGCGCCACCGACTTCTGGCGGGCCGGGCTGGGCGCGGTGATGCTGGCGCTGGTGCTGGCCTGCCCGAATGGGCTGGCGGGGGGGCTGCGGCGATGAACGTGCTCGAGGCGGAGGGTCTGCGCAAATCCTTCGGCGGCGTGGCGGCGGTGGACGGCGTCTCCTTCACCGTCGCGGCCGGGGAGATGCTGGCGCTGATCGGCCCCAACGGCGCCGGCAAGTCCACCTGCTTCGACCTGGTGGGTGGCCAGCAGCGCGCCGACGCCGGCCGCGTGCGCCTCGCCGGGCGCGACATCACCGCCCTCTCCGCCCGCGCCCGGGTACGTGCCGGCCTCGGGCGCACCTTCCAGATCGCCGCCCCCTTCGCCTCGATGACGGCCTGCGAGAACGTCCAGCTCGCCCTGCACGCGCACGCCGGACGGATCTGGCGCTTGTGGCGCCCGGCCGCGGCCGGTTTCCGCGCTCCGGCGCTCGAACTGCTGGCCGCGGTGGAGATGTCCGGGCTGGCCGACCGCCCCGCCGGCGCCCTGGCCTACGGCGACCTCAAGCGCCTCGACCTCGCCCTGGCCCTGGCCGGCGCCCCGGCCGTGCTGCTGATGGACGAGCCCACCGCCGGCGTCGCCCCCGACGCCCGCCCCGCGCTGATGGCCCTGGTCCGCCGCCTCGCCGCCCGGCGGGGCCTGGCCGTGCTGTTCACCGAGCACGACATGGAGGTGGTGTTCGGCGTCGCCGACCGCGTTCTGGTGCTCCAGCGCGGCACCCTGATCGCCGCCGGCGCCCCCGCGGAGATCCGCGCCGCCCCCGCCGTGCAGGCCGCCTATCTCGGAGTCGCGCCCTGATGGCCTTTTCTCCAATGTTGGAAGTCGCCGATCTCGTCGCCGGCTACGGCCGTGCCCAGGTGCTGCACGCGGTGGGATTCCCGGTGGCGGCGGGCGAGGTGCTGGTGCTGTTCGGCCGCAACGGCACGGGCAAGAGCACCACGCTCAAGGCGATGATGGGCCTGCTGCGTCCCTGGGCGGGCCACGTGCGGTTGGAAGGCCGGGACCTCGCCGGCCTGCCCCCCCACCGCATCGCCCGCGCCGGCCTCGGCTACGTTCCCGAGGAACGCCGCCTGTTCGCCACGCTGACGGTGGCGGAAAACCTCGCCGTCGCCCGCCGCCCGCCGCGCCCCGGCCTCGCGCCCTGGACCCCCGAACGCCTCTGCGCCCTGTTTCCCAATCTGGTCCCGGCGCTGCACCGCCCCGCCGGACGGATGAGCGGGGGCGAACAGCAGATGCTGGCCATCGCCCGCACCCTGATGGGCAACCCCCGCCTGATCCTGCTCGACGAACCGAGCGAGGGCCTCGCCCCCCTGGTCGTGGCCGCCATGGCCGATGCGGTGCGCGCGCTCAAGGCCGAGGGCGTCGCCGTGGTGCTGGCCGAACAGAACCTCGCCTTCGCCCGCGCCGTCGCCGACCGCGTCGCCACGCTGGAGAGCGGACGCGTCACCTCCACCGGCGACGCGCGGCTGCTCGGGACACCGTAGAAGCAAGGTTAAGGTCTTCTTTTCCTGAAGGAAAAGAAGCAAAAGGACTTCCTCCGTCCGGCTCCGCGTCCGATCCGGGCGCGGAGTCCGGCCAGCCTCCTAGAAGTTGTAGCGGGCGCCGACCTTGAAGAGGTTCAGGTCCATGGCCGGGCCGGAGGAGGTGAAGAGGTGCTCGTAGCGATAGGAGGGCACCACGCTCCAGCGGCTGTCGATGGCGACGCTCACGCCGATCTCGCCGAGGAACATGCCGTTGTCGGAATTGACCCCGGACTGGGAGAACAGGTTGGCCCCGGAGGAATCGGCGAAGTAGAGCGCGCCGGCATCGAGATGGTACCAGCCGCCGCCGATGCCGAGATAGGGCTTCACCGTCTGGCTGATCGGCAGGTCGTAGTAGGCCGCGACGGTCATGGTGACGAGGTTGTTGTCTCCGCCCGAGAGGGTGGAAACGCCGGAGCCGTTGAGCATGGTCGCGGTGCCGGTGTTGGTCCGCGGATGCAGGGTGGACGTGGAGAAGTGGCCGTAGCCGAGTTCCGCCCCGAGCCGCAGCCCGCCCATCAGCCGATAGCCGAGCCCCACCGTCAGCGACGGACCGATGTCGTAGGTCGTCTTGTCGTGGCCGTAGGTGGTCAGGCCGGCACGGCTGGTGAAGGTGGTGTCGTGGCTGACATCGGTCGGCGAGAGGATGCCCAGGCTGCCCTCGAAGTAGAACCGCGAGGAGGGCCGGACCTCATAAGCCGGCGGCGGATTGCCGTAGTCCGCCCCGTTGCCGGCAGCTCCGCCGTTGCCGTAATCGGCATTGCCCGCGTTGCCGTAGGGTGCGTTGCCATACGACTGGGCCTGCGCGCTCCCCCCGGCCAACGCCAAGGGTGCTGCCATCAGAACCGTCGTGGTCAGCCCGAGAATCTTCCTGAGCATCTGCCTGTCCGTCCGTACATGCACTGCGACCCCTCCGGGCTACGCTTTCGCCTCGTGGTCGTGCAACGCCGGATGTGCCGGCGCGCGGTTAAAATTCCTCTCATTCCGAGAACGGAAGAGAAGATTTCCCGGCGGAAGGGTTAAGAAAGGCTTCTTTTCCCTGAAGGACAAAGAAGCAAAAAGGACTTTCCTCCATTTGGGTCCGCAGATGACACCGGCGCGGAGCCCTTAACGAATAAAGCTTTCCTGGTTCTCCTTTCCCGAAAGGAGAACACCTTTCTTGCTTTGCCGCGCTACCCCCGCGCGAGATGCCCGAGCGCCGGCAGCAGGTCGCTGAACGGCTCCCCTTCCGCCTTGCCGAAAGCGAAGTAGAGCCGGCGGAACAGCGCGTAGAGCGCCTCGTAGGTCGCGCGCGCCTCGGGCCGGGGGGTGAACACCTTGTAGTCCGGGCAGATCGCCTTCTGGGCCGCCGCCACATCGGGGAAGGTCCCGGCGGCGAGGAAGGCGAAGATCGCCGAGCCCAGCCCGGTCACCGGGGTCGCCGGCACCAGGACCGGGCGGTCCAGCACGTCGGCATAGACCTGGTTGAGCACCGGGTTGTGCTGGGGAATGCCGCCGCCGTTGATCACGCGCGTGCTGGCGGCCCCGTATTCGGCCATGCGGTCGAGAATGACGCGGGTGTGGAAGGCGGTGCCTTCGATCGCCGCGAACAGCTCGTCCTGCGCGGTGCTTTGCAGGTTCCACCCCAGCGTCATGCCGCCCACGCGGGCGTTGGCGAGGATGGTGCGATCGCCGTTGTCCCAGGCCAGACGCAGCAGCCCGGTCTGTCCGGGACGGTATGCCTCCAGCCCCCGGCTCAGCTCGGCCACCGTGGTGCCGGCCCGCCGCGCGATCGCCGAGAAGATGTCGCCCACCGCCGAAAGCCCGGCCTCGATGCCGGTGAAGCGCGGATGCACGCTGCCCGGCACCACGCCGGAAACGCCGGGAATCAGCCGCTCCTCCGGGGCGTAGGCGATCACGCAGGTGGAGGTCCCCACCACGTTGACCACGTCGCCCACTCCCGCCCCGGCGCCGATGGCGTCCCAGTGCGCGTCCAGCGCGCCGACGGGAATGGGGATGCCGGCGGCGAGCCCCAGCTTCTCCGCCCATTCCGGCGCGAGATGCCCGGCAATGGCATCGGAGGTCTCATAGTCGCCCGCGAGCCGGGCACGCACCCCCGCCAGCAGCGGATCGATGGAGGCCAGGAAGTCCTCCGGCGGCAGGCCGTCGAGGCCGCGGTTCCACATCCATTTGTGGCCCATGGCACAGACGCTGCGCTTGACCCGGTGCGGCTCGGTGATGCCGGCGAGCGTCGCGGCCACCATGTCGCAGTTCTCGAAGGCCGAGGCGAAGGCGCCCCGCTTCTGCGGGTTGTGGCGCAGCCAGTGCAGCACCTTGGCGAAGCCCCACTCCGCCGAGTAGGCGCCGCCGCACCAGGCGATCGCCGGCAGCGCGGTGCGATGCGCGGCGGCGGTGATCTCCTCCGCCTCGTGCTTGGCGCGGTGGTCGCACCATAGATAGTACTCGCCGAGCGGCTGCATCCGCCCGTCCACCATGATGACCGACGAGCCGGTGGTGTCCACCGCGAGCGCCGCCACCGCGGACCCCGCGACCCCGGCCTTCTCCAGCGCCCCGCGCATCGCCGCGACGAGGGCGGCCATCTGGTCGGCGTGGGACTGGGTGGCATGATCGGGGGCGGCGGCACGGCGGTGCAACGGATATTCGGCCGTGGCCGCCCCCAGCACCCCCCGCACGGAATCGACGATGGAAACGCGCGCACTCAATGTGCCGAAATCGACACCGGCAACGACGGTCATGCGTCCCTCCGCAGGGCAGGGCGAGCATCCGGGGCAGACTGGTGGTGGGGCATCGTTCCTCCTCGTCGGGTGGCCAGCGGCCGGCCGCATCGTTGACGGCCGGTCTCGTATAGAC
>CALNAL010000108.1 GCA_937874445.1 uncultured Acetobacteraceae bacterium
GAGACAGACCCCCACCTGCGCGGGGCTGGCCCCGGCACAGACTAGGGCCTCCTCCTGTTCCCGAATGCCCCCCCGGACTCGGGCAAGTCCGGTCCGGCACCAAAAATCAAGACCGCAAATCCTTGCACCGCGCGGAAATCGTCATTGATTCCTGGCAGGCCTGCGGATACGCGCATGTTGTGACAACATCTGCGCGCACCCGTTCAAGCTTCCGAGTCCATGGCCGCTCCTACCTCGTGCTGGTGCTGCGACCGGAGATGCCTGTGGAGCAATGGCTGGGCGACCTGGATGCCCAGGCCGCGCGCACGCCGAGCTTCTTCGCCGGCAAGCCTGTCGTGGTCGATCTCGGGGGCGTCCCGGCGCAGGGAACCGATCTGTCCGCGCTGGTGCAGGCGCTGGCGGGACGGGGCCTGCGCATCATCGCCGTCGAGGGGGCCGACCCCGCCTGGGCCGGAGCCCGGGAGTGGGGCGCGCCGATCCCCGGCGGACGGCCGGGCGCGGCAGTGGATTTCCCGGTGGCGGAGGAGGCCGCGGCGCAGTCCCCCGCGCCGGCCCCGGCACAAGCCGAGCCGGCCGGGCTGGTGATCTCCGAACCGGTCCGCTCCGGCCAGTCGGTGGTCTATCCCAAGGGCGACGTGACGGTGATCGGCTCGGTCTCCTCGGGGGCGGAGGTCTTCGCCGGCGGCTCGATTCATGTCTATGGCACGCTGCGCGGACGGGCGGTGGCCGGGTTCACCGGCAACACCGCCGCGCGCGTGTTCTGCCACCGGCTGGAGGCCGAGCTGGTGGCCATCGCCGGGGTCTATCGCACCGCGGAGAGCATGGATGCGGCCCTGTGGGGCCACGCGGCGCAGGCTTGGCTGCAGGGTGAAACAGTAGTGATGGCGACCCTGGACTGAGACCGGGGATGAAGGAGGTGGCGCAGATGGCAAAAGTCCTGGTCGTGACGTCCGGCAAGGGGGGAGTGGGCAAGACCACCACCACCGCCGCGATCGGCGCGGCGCTGGCGAAAGCCGGCAAGAAGGTCGTGGTGGTCGATTTCGACGTCGGTCTGCGCAACCTCGACCTGGTGATGGGCGCCGAGCGCCGCGTGGTCTACGACCTCGTCAACGTCATCCAGGGCGACGCCAAGCTGCCGCAGGCGCTGATCCGCGACAAGCACCTCGACACCCTCTCCCTGCTGCCCGCCTCGCAGACCCGCGACAAGGACGCGCTGACCCCGGAGGGGGTGGCGCGCGTGGTGGCCGAGCTGCGCGAGCGGTTCGACTGGGTGATCTGCGACAGCCCCGCCGGCATCGAGCGCGGCGCACAGCTCGCCATGCGCCACGCCGACGTGGCCCTGGTGGTGACCAACCCCGAGGTTTCCTCGGTGCGCGATTCCGACCGCATCATCGGCCTGCTCGATTCCAAGACCGAGCGCGTCGAGCGCGGCGAGCGGGTGGAAAAGCACCTGCTGCTCACCCGCTACGACAGCTCGCGCGCCAACAGCGGCGAGATGCTCAAGACCGAAGACGTGCTGGAGATCCTTTCCATTCCGCTGATCGGCATCATCCCCGAGAGCCAGGAGGTTCTGCGCGCCTCCAACATCGGCACCCCGGTGACGCTGAGCAACCCCGACAGCGCCCCCGCGCGCGCCTACACCGACGCCGCCCGCCGCCTCTGCGGCGAGGACGTGCCGATGACCGTTCCCGGGGAACGGCGCGGCTTCATGCAGCGCCTGTTCGGGCGGAGGGTGGCGTGAAACTCTTCGAATTCTTCTTCCCCAAGCGCGCCTCCGCTCCGGTGGCACGCGAGCGGCTGCAGATCGTGCTGGCCCACGAGCGCGCGCTGAACGGCCGCTCGGGCGACCTGGTGCGCGAGCTGCAGGAGGAAATCCTCGCCGTCATCGCCAAGCACATGAAGATCGACCGCCAGATGGTGCAGATCCAGGCGAAGCAGAACGAATCCCTCTCCACCCTGGAGATCGACATCCAGCTGCCGGCTCCCGCCGGCGCGGCGGCCGGCGCGGCGCACTGATACCCGGTCTCGTTGCGCGCAACTCCTGCACGCAACGAGATCGGGCATGCGGCGCCAAATGAACAAAGTCCTTATCGGCGCGAGGCCGCCTGAACTCAACGCGCCGATCTCCCTGGAGGCGCCGAGCCCGGGATTGTCGGGGGCGATGTTGCGCAGCTGCCCGATGAGGAACACCAGGAAGATGGTGAAGTGCCACGCTCTCGTGGTGCCGGCCCCGGTCGGTTTCGCTCTCTCCTCCCTGAAGCAGCGCACACCCCCGAGGGCCGGGGCTTCCGGCCGACGATCCCCGAAAGTGCCAGCTCCGTTCTTCGGGATTGTGATCCTCACCGCGCCGCCGGCCGTATTTCGTCCCTTGCCGGGCGGGATTTCGTTGCGGACCCGGACGGCCGCGCGGCGCGCTATCCGGCGAGCACCCGCACGCCCGCCTCCGCCAGCCGGGCGGCGAGGGCGGCGGGCGGGGCGGCGTCGCTGACCAGCAGGGCGAAGGCGTCGGGCGGGGCGATGCGCACCACCGCCGAACGCGCGAACTTGCCGGCGTCGGCCACCACCACGGCCTGGCGGGCGCGGGCGATCACGGCCTGCTTGGCGGCGATCTTCTGCAGGTCGAAATCCATCGGCGCGCCGTCGTCGTCGAAGCCGGAACAGCCGATCACGCCGAAATCGACGCGCAGCCGTGCCACCGCCTCGGTCACGTCGCTGCCCACCAGCGAGCCGTCGGCGCCGCGCACCATCCCGCCGGTCACGGCCACCTCCAGCCCCTCGCGTCCGGCCAGCAGCATCGCCGCCGGCAGCGAGGAGGTGAACACGCGCAGCCGCCGGTGCCCGCGCAGCGCGCGCGCGACCGCCTCCACCGTGGTGCCGACGTCGAGAAACACCGAGGCGCCCTCCGGCACCAGGGCGGCGAGGCGGGCGCCGATGAGGTCCTTGGCCTGAGGGGCGACGGTGCGCTTGTGGCGGTTGCCCCGGGGCCCCGCGGCGGCGCGCCCCCCCCCCGCGGTTGCGCCCCCGGCCCCCCGGGGGGGCGGGGGGGGCGCGGCTGGGGGCCTGGGCCTGCGGGGCGAGGGGGCGCTGCGGGCGGTCGCCGCGGCGCACGGCGGCGGCGCGCCCACCGCCGGCGTTCCCCCCGCCGGCCCCGCCGTGGAAGCGCTGGAGCAGTCCGGCCTGGGTCAGGCGGATGATCTCGCGGCGCACGGTCTGGGCGGAAACGCCGAGTCGCGCGGCCAGCGCCTCGACGGTGGCGAAGCCGTGGTCACGCGCCTGGCGCAGGATCTCGCGCTGGCGGGGGGTGAGCGGGAGGGAGGTTACGTCGGACATGCGACGCCCCTGGAAGAAAACGATCAACCTCCTTACAATCGCCGCCGGGCGTGCCGCAAGCCGCGGAATACCGTTTTTGTTGCAAAGCCTCCGTTTTTGCGGTTGTCTTATGACTGAAACGGCGGCGTCATCGGCTTGTCATGGACAGCCCCTAGGGAGGATATCGCTCGCTCAATGATCGTTTTCTTCCAAACCCGGAGCCCGCAATGCCGGTCGTGACCGGTCTCTACCTGCTCTACCTCGCCGCCCCCATCGTGCTGCTCGCCGTGGGGTCGTTCGGTGGCGCCTGGACCAATACCCTGCTGCCCACCGGGGTCACCCTGGAGTGGTACCGCCAGGTCGCCGCCGACGGCAGCTTCCGCCGGGCCTTCGGGGTGAGCCTGTGGGTGTGCTGCGCCACCTGCCTCAGCACCGCCGCCATCGGCCTGCCGCTCGCCTATGCCATCTATTCGGCCTCCAGCCGCGGGGTGAAGGTGGCCGCGCGGGTGCTCTACCTGCTTCCCGTCGCCGCCCCGCCGCTGGTGCTCGGCTTCGGCTTCATCCTGGTGTTCTCCTCCGACACCCTGCCCTTCCTCGGCGCCCCCTGGCTGCTGGTGGCCGGGCATGTGGTGCTCACCCTGCCCTACCTGATGCAGACCCTGGTGGCCGACATGCGCCACCTCGACCTGGCCACGCTGGAAACCGCCGCCGAATCCCTCGGCGCCGGCTTCCGCCCCCGCCTGTTCGACGTGGTGGTCCCCAGCCTGCGCTCCTCGCTGGCCTCGGGGCTGATCATGGTGGCCGCGCTTTCCATCGGCGAATTCCAGCTTTCCAACCTGATCGCCGGGTTCCTCTCGCGCCCCTACCCGGTGGTGCTGCTTCAGGCCTTCTACGGGGCCACCGGTTTCGCCTGCGCCGGCACGGTGGTGCTGCTGGCCCTGGCCTTCCTTGCCGCCTTCGCCTCGGCCGCCGCGGGCGGCGGAGTGCGTCGCAGGCGGGCTTCAGCATGAGTGTCTCGCCATGAGCATCCAGGTCGAATCCCTCGGCTTCCACTATGCCCCCAGTCACGGGGCCAAGCAGGGAGCCGGTCTGGAGGGCATCAGCCTCGACATCGCTCCCGGCGAGTTCTGTGCCGTCATCGGCCCCTCGGGCTGCGGCAAGTCCACCCTGCTGCGGCTGATCGCCGGATTCCTTTCGCCCGAGAAGGGGCGCATCCGCATCGGCGGCGAGGACATGGCGGGCGTGCCGGCCCGGCGGCGCAACCTCGGCATCGTCTTCCAGAACTACGCGCTGTTCCCGCACATGAGCGTGCTGGAGAACATCGCCTACCCGCTCAAGCTGCGCGGCGTTCCCCGCGCCGAGCGCCACCGCCGCGCCGGGGAGGCCGCCGAGCGCACCCGCCTGTCGGATCTGGCCGACCGCCTGCCCTCGCAGCTTTCCGGCGGCCAGCAGCAGCGTGTGGCGCTGGCCCGCGCGCTGGTCTTCGCCCCCCGCGCCCTGCTGCTCGACGAGCCCCTCTCCGCGCTGGACGCCGCCCACCGCGCCGCCATGCGCGACGAGATCCGCGCGGTGCAGCGCGAGCACGGCATCGCCACCCTGCACGTCACCCACGACCAGGAGGAGGCGCTCTCCATCGCCGACCGGGTGGCGGTGATGCGCGGCGGACGGCTGCTCCAGCACGCCACCCCGCACGAACTCTACGACCACCCCGCCGACCGCTTCGTCGCCGGCTTCGTCGGCCACGCCAACCTGCTGGCGGCGAAGGTGACCGCCCCCGACGAGGTTTCCACCCCCGTCGGCCCGCTGCGCACCGCGCCGCACGGCCAGCCGCTCGGCGCCACGCTCACCGCGATGATCCGCCCCGAGGCGGTGCGCGTGCTGGCCGCCGACGCCGAGCCCGACCTGCCGAATCGCTTTGCCGGCCACGTCTCGCGTGACCGCTTCCTCGGCTCGCTGCGCCGCTTCGACTTCTCCGTCGCCGCCGTGGGCAAGACGATGGGGGGCAAGACGGTCGGGGGCGAGCCGATCGTGGGAGAGACCTCCTCGCGCGAGGCCATCACCGCGATCGCCATCCCCCCCGCCGCCGTCCACCTGCTCACCGATCCCTCTTCGACGTCATGATCCAACCAGGAGATCCTGCGATGTATCGACGTTCCCTGCTCGGCTCCGCGCTGGCCCTGGGCGCCCTTCCGCTGCTCGGGCGGCCCGCCGCGGCCCAGACCGTCACCGACAGCGCCGAACTCTATCCCGGCGAACGCGCGCTCTACGAGGCCGCCACCAAGGAAGGGCTGGTGGTCTCCTTCGACACCGGCCCCACCTGGGCCAACTGGGCGGCCGAGTTCGCCGCCTTCAAGAAGCGCTATCCCTCCGTCGAGCTGACCTACAACGACATCGGCTCGGGGGCGACGGTGGTGGCGCTCGACAAGGCCCGCAACCGCCCGCAGGCCGACACCGCCTACTACTTCGCCGCCTCCGCCTTCGACGCGGTGGCCAAGGGCGTGGTCGCCCCCTTCAAGCCGGTCAACTTCGACAAGCTGCCCGAGCTGTTCCGCGATCCGGAAGGGCGGTGGTTCGCCATCCACTCGCTGACGGTGGCCTTCGTGGTCAACCGCAAGCTGGTGAAGAACCCGCCGCAGAGCTGGGCCGACCTGCTCAAGCCGGAATACAAGAATTCCGTCGTCTATCTCGACCCGCGCTCGACGGGCATCGGCCAGGTGCTGTCCTTCGCCCTCAACTACGGCAACGGCGGCGACATGACCAACGTGGCCCCGGCGATCGACTACTTCGGCCGGCTGCACAAGTCGGGCAACGTGCTGCGCGTGGAAGGCACCACCCCCTACGCCAAGTTCGTCAAGGGCGAGATCCCGATCTGGATCTCCTACGAGAACGACGGGCTCAAGGCGAAATACGTGGACGGCATGGGCGACGACGTCGCGGTCATCATCCCCAAGGAAGCCTCGGTCGCCGCCCCCTACGCGATCAGCCTGGTCAAGAACGACCCCAACCCCAACGCCGGCAAGCTCTGGCTCAACTTCATCATGAGCGACCGGGGCCAGACGCTCTTCGCCGAGGGCTACGTGCGTCCCACCGTGGCGGGCATCAAGCTGCCGGCCGACGTGGCCGACAAGCTGCCCGCCGCCCCGCAGGTCCGCCCGCTCGACGTCAAGGCCGCGGCCGCGCGCAAGGCCGAGATCGACGCCGGCTGGGCCAAGGCGGCGTTGTCGAAGTGAGCCCGACCGACGCTGTGAACCTGATGCAGTGAGAGCGGCGAAGTGAGACACGCCACCGCCACCACCGCCCGCAACCTCGGCCTGGCCGCGCCGGGGTTGCTGGTGCTCGGGATCTTCTTCCTGCTGCCACTGGCGACGGTGGTGGTCTCCGCCTTTTCGGGCGACGCCATGCGCCGCTTCTTCGCCAGCGCCGAGCTGCTCGACGCGCTGGTCAACTCGACCTGGCTGGGGCTCATCGCCGGGCTGGTGGCGGTGGTGCTCGGCACCGTGGTGGCGCTGCACCTCGCCCGCCTGCCGCCGGGGCGGCGCGCCCTCGTGCAGGTGGCGATCGCGCTGCCGCTCACCTTCTCCGGGCTGATCATCGCCTACGGCTTCATCCTGGTGCTGGGGCGGGCGGGCTTCGTCACCCTGCTGCTCGCCAAACTGGGAGCCGACCCGGCCACGGTGGCGCAGTTCCTCTACAGCCGCTGGGGGCTGGTGCTGGCCTACACCTACTACCTCTCCCCCCGCGTCATCCTGATGCTGCTGCCGGTGTTCGCCAATTTCGACGTCCGCCAGATCGAGGCGGCCGAATCGATGGGCGCGAGCCACCCCCGGGCGCTGCTCGACGTGATGGCCCCGCAGGTGGCGCCCACCGTGTTCGCCGCCTTTGCCCTGGTGGCGGCGGTGGCCTTCGGCACCTACGGCACCGCGCTGGCGCTGGTGGGTAGCCAGATCAACATCCTGCCGCTGCGGCTCTACAGCATGGTGGCCGACGCGGGCTCCGATTTCCCCCTTGCCGCCGCCTCCTCCGTGGTCCTGCTGGCGGTGTGCTCCCTGCTGATGTCGGTGGCCGAGATCGCCGCCGCCCGTTCCGAGGCTCGCCATGTTTCTGCTTGATCCCACCGGCCGGCTTTTCCACAACGCCCCAATGGACACCCCAATGGACGCCCCAATGGACGCCCAGGTGTTCGACCCGGCCCGGCGCCGCTGGTCCCCCGCCGCGACACCCGCCGGCGCCGAGGAGGTATCCGCCGAGGCGGCGCTGACCTGGCTGCAACGCCGCAGCGGCTTTCCCGAGCGCGCCCCGGTGGGGCTGATCGGCCCCAACGAGGCCCCCGAGCCGGTGCTGCGCGCCGCACGCGCCGCCGGCGCCCTGCTGGGGCGGGTCGGGCTCACCCTGCTGTGCGGCGGACGCGAAGGCGTGATGGAGGCCGGCTGCCGCGGGGCCCACGAGGCGGGAGGGCTGGCCATCGCCCTGCTGCCCGGCGACGACCCCGCCGACGCCAACCCCTACGCCTCGGTGGTGATGGCCACCGGCATCGGCGAGGCACGCAACGCGCTCATCGCCCAGTCCGGCGCCTGCCTGGTGGCCGCCGGCGACAGCTACGGCACACTCTCCGAGGTCGCGCTGGGCCTGAGGATGGGCAAGCGGGTGATCGGCCTGACCGGCGCGGCCCGGGTCGAGGGAGTCTGGCACGTCGGCGACACCACGGCCCTGGCCGAGGCCCTCGCCACGGTGCTGCTGGCCCTGCCTCCCGCCTGAACCCACGCGGGGCTCTGCCCAGAAAGATAAAGGTAAGGAAGGCTTCTTTTTCCTGGAGGAAAAAGAAGCAAAAAGGACTTTGTTCATTAAGCTCCGCGTATGGTGCGGGCGCGGAGCCTTAGCGAATGAAGCTTTCTTGGTTCTTCTTTCTCGAAAGAAGAACACCTTCCTTTTGGCCGTGCCAACGGTCAGCGGGAAGAGGAATCAGCCCTTGCGCGCGCCGACCAGCTGGTCCCAGCGGCGGAAGGCGAGCACCATCTGGTCCGGCTTGAGCGGCAGCTCG
>CALNAL010000109.1 GCA_937874445.1 uncultured Acetobacteraceae bacterium
CAGCGTCAGATGTGTATAAGAGACAGCTGCCATGCCCTCTATCTTGGCGCGTCGCCGCGTTGGCGCAAGCGGCCAATCCCTCGCCGGGACCGGCTCGCGCACGGGACGGATGACTTGCCCGCCGCACCCGGCTACGAAGGGCGACGAATCACAGGGAGCTGCGACGATGTCCACGATCAAGACCGGCGATTCCATCCCCGCCATGGCGGTGATGCTGGCCACCCCCGAGGGGCCGCGCGAGAGCACCACCGAGGCGCTGTTCAAGGGGCGCAAGGTGGTGCTGTTCGGGCTTCCCGGCGCCTTCACCCCCACGTGCAGCGCCAAGCACCTGCCCGGCTTCCTCCAGCATGCCGCGGAGTTCCGCGCCAAGGGGGTGGACGCCATCGTCTGCATGGCGGTCAACGACGTCTTCGTCATGCGCGCCTGGGCCAGGGAGCAAGGGGTGGGCGAGGCCATCGTCATGCTCGCCGACGGGGCGGCGGCGCTGACCCGCGCGCTGGGTCTGGGGCTGGATCTCTCCGCGCGCGGCTTCGGCCTGCGCTGCCACCGCTTCGCCCTCGTCGCCGAGGACGGGGTGGTGACCCATCTCGCCATCGAGGCGCCCGGCAGCTTCGAGGTCAGCCGCGCCGAAATGGTTCTCCAGGCACTCGGGACGCCCGCTTGAGGAGGTGGGGCTGAGGGCATGGGCTCCTATTGCGAGGTCGCCCGCGGCAACCCGCTGCACCGTCCCTTCCATGACTGCGAGCACGGCTTTCCCGTCCGCGACGAGGCGCTGCTTTTCGAGCGCCTCGCCCTGGAGATCATGCAGGCCGGGCTTTCCTGGGAGCTGGTGCTCAAGCGCCGCGAAAGCCTGAGCCGTGCCTTCGCCGGCTTCGTGGTGGACCGCGTGGCCGCCTTCGACGATGCCGACGTCGCCCGCCTGCTGGCCGACCCGGGCATCGTGCGCAACCGCCTCAAGGTGCTGGCGCTGATCGCCAACGCCCGCACGTTGCAGGGCCTGCGGACCAGCCATGGCGGCTTCGCAGCCTGGCTCGACGCGCACCACCCGCGCACCCGGCCGGAATGGGTCAAGCTGTTCCGGCGCACCTTCAAGTTTACCGGCGGCGAGATCGTCGGCGAATTCCTGATGGGCGTGGGCTACCTCCCCGGCGCGCACACGCCGGACTGCCCGGTGTTTGCCACCGTCGCCCGTCTGGACCCGCCCTGGATGCGGGCCTGAGCGACCTCCCTTGCCAGCGGCGGCCGATTGGATCATCCCACCGCCCGGGTGGGGCCGCGTCGTCGTTGGGGGCGGCAGTGAAGGAAGGCTTCTTTTTCCTGAAAGAAAAAGAAGAAAAAAGGACTTTGTTCATTTTGCTCCGCGCATGACACAGGCGCGGAGCCCTTAACGGATAAAGCTTTCCTGGTTCTCCTTTCTCGAAAGGAGAACACCTTGCCTTTCCCTTCCGGCGGAGAGGTGCAACAGGCGGCAAGCCCCCGAGTGGAGATTCCCGATGCGCCTGACCTTCCGCGGGCTGGGTTCCCGGCTGCGCGCATGGCGTCGCGGCAGCCAGGCCGCCATGCCCTTCGTGATGCTGACGGTGCTGATCGACATGATCTCGATCGGCCTCATCGTCCCCGTGCTGCCGGCATTGGTGGGCGGCTTCACCGATTCGCAGGGCGACATGTCCTTCTGGTTCGGCGCGGTGGTGTTCGCCTTCGGCATCGCCAATTTCTTCGGGGCGCCAGTGCTGGGCGCGCTTTCCGACACCTACGGGCGCCGCCCAATTCTTCTGCTCGGTTTCTGCGGCCTCGGCCTCAACCTCTTCGCGACGGGCCTGGCCGGCGCGCTCTGGGTGCTGGTGGCGGTGCGCCTGGTGGCGGGCGCGCTGCAGGCCAACGCGGCGGTGGCCAATGCCTATGTCGCCGACATCACGCCCCCCGAGGCGCGCACCCGGCGCTTCGGCCTGCTGGGCGCGATGACCGGCGTCGGCTTCATCATCGGCCCGGTGGCCGGCGGCCTGCTGGGGGCGGTGGATCTGCGCCTGCCCTTCTTCGCCGGTGGCGCGCTGTCGATGGTCAATCTGCTCTACGGCGTGTTCGTCATGCCGGAATCGCTGCCGCCGGAGCGGCGCCGGCGTTTCCGCTGGAAGGCGGCCAATCCGCTCGGCGCGCTGCGAGGGCTGGCCCGGCTGGAGGGGGTGGGGCCGCTGATGGCGGTGGTGGCGCTCAACGCGCTCGCCCAGTTCACCGGCTATTCGAGCTGGGTGCTCTTCGCCACCTTCAAGTTCGGCTGGGGGCCCTGGGAGAACGGCTGGTGCCTGGCGGCTTCCGGCGGCGTCTCGGTGGTGGTGCAGGGCCTGCTGATGGGCCACCTGCTGCGCCACCTCGCGCCCTTCCGCCTCACCCTGGCCGGGCTGGCCTCGGCGGCGCTGTCCTACGCGGCCTTCGGCGCGGTTCCCGAGGGGTGGATGCTCTATGGCATCATCGTCCTCAACCTGTTCGGCTACACGGTGCTGCCGGCCATCCAGGGCCTCGTCTCCGCCGCCGCCACGCCGCGCACCCAGGGCCAGGTGATGGGCGCCGTCGCCGCCCTCAACAGCCTGATGGCTGTCTTCGCCCCGATGCTCAGCGCCCCCCTGCTGGCCCTCGTCTCCGGCCTGCCCCGCGGCGACTGGCGCATCGGCGGACCCCTCTACTTCTGCGCCGCCCTGGAGGTCGCCGCCCTCGGCTGCGCGCTGGTGCAGGTCCGGCGGGGAAGGAAGAAGGTCTTCTTTTCCTGAAGGAAAAGAAGCAAAAGGACTTTATTCGTTGGGCTTCGCTCCAGTTCAAGCTGCGAGCCCCCCAACGGACAAAGCTTTTTCGGCCCCTTTTTCTCGAAAAAGGAACGTCTTTTCTTAAAGGTCCCGCCCCCGGTGGATGGCATCGGCGCCGAACCTGTCGCGCAGGGCGTCGATGGCGTCCTGGGTGGCGACCCGCCTGGGCACGCCGGGGTCGGCGAGGTCGGGCTGGTCGGCGAGGGCGCGGGGGGCCAGCGGCTGGGCGCCGATGCCGATGAGGCGGAAGGCGGTGCCGTCGATCTCGGGCGCGAGCAGCGCGCGGGCGGCGGCGAACAGCACGTCGGGCAGGCCGGTGGGGGACTCGAAGCGGTGGGTGCGGGTGCGCAGGGCGAAGCCGGCGGTCTTCAGCTTGAGCACCACCCCGCCCGCGGCGAAATCCTCGCGCCGCAGCCGCAGAGCCAGCTTTTCCGTCATGCGCCAGAGATGCTTCTCCAGTGTGGCGCGGTCGGCGAAGTCGCTCTCGAAGGTGGTTTCGGCGCTGATCGATTTGGTCTCGCGCACCGGGTTGACGGGGCGCGTGTCCTCCCCGCGGGCGCGGGCGACCAGCCCCGGTCCCTCGTCGCCGAGGCGGGCGCGGGCGATGCGGGCGTCGAGGGCGGCGAGCTGGCCGAGGCGGGTGATGCCCAGGGCCGCCAGCTGCCGTTCCATCGCCGGCCCCACTCCGGGCAGCAGGCGCACCGGCTCCGGGGCGAGCAGGGCGGCCGCCTCCGAGCCGATCACCACGAAGCCGCGCGGCTTGTCGCGGTCGGCGGCGATCTTGGCCATCAGCCGGTTGCGCGCGAGCCCGATGGAGACCGTGACCCCCACCGTGCGTTCCACCTCGCGGGCGAAGCGGGCCAGCACCGCGGCGGGGGGCGCACCGTGCAGGGCGGCGGTGCCGGACAGGTCGAGCGCGGCCTCGTCGATGGAGAGCGGCTGCACCAGCGGCGTGAGGCGCCCCATCAGCGCGCGGATGCGCTGGGAGGCCTCGCGGTAGCGGGGGAAGTCGGGCGGCAGCACCACGGCATCGGGGCACAGCTTGAGCGCGCGGGCCATCGGCATGGCGCTGTGCACGCCGGAGAGGCGGGCGATGTAGCAGGCGGTGGAAACCACTCCGCGCGGCCCGGTGCCGCCCACGATCAGCGGGCGGGAGGCCAGCTCCGGCCGGTCGCGCTTTTCCACGCTGGCATAGAAGGCGTCGCAATCGACATGGGCGATGGCGAGGTCGAACAGCTCGGGGTGGCGCACCAGGCGCCGGCTGCCGCAGACCGGGCAGGAAGCGCGCTCGCCCGGATCGGCCCCGCAGTCGCGGCACAGCCCAGGCCCCGGGGACGCGGGCCCCGGGGACACGGGCATCGGGGGGGGAGTCAGTCCCGCGGCGCGGGCCATAGCCAGGCGGCACCGCGCACGCCGGAGGAATCGCCGTGGCGATTCTTCACCACCGGGGTCTGCACGAAGTCGGAGAACACGTAGCGCGCCAGCAGCGGCGGCACGTCGCGGTAGAGGTGCTCCATGTTGGAGAGCCCCCCGCCCAGCACCACCACGTCGGGGTCGATGATGTTGATGATGACGGCCAGCGCGCGGGCCAGGCGGTCGGCGTGGCGGGCCAGCGCGGCGATGGCCTTCTCTTCTCCGGCGGCGGCGCGGGCGGGAATGCAGGAGGCGTCGAGGGCCTCGGGGCCGTCGCAGTCGCGGGCCAGTCCGGTGCCGGAGATGTAGGTTTCCAGGCAGTTGGCGTGGCCGCACCAGCAGGTGGTGCCGGGCAGCTCCTCGGGGCGCGGCCAGGGCAGGGGCGTGTGGCCCCACTCGCCGGCGATGTGGTGGCGTCCCCGCAGCACGCGCCCGTCGATGACGATGCCGCCGCCGCAGCCGGTGCCGATGATGACCCCGAACACGCAATGCGCCCCGCTCCCCGCGCCGTCGGTGGCCTCGGAGAGGGCGAAGCAGTTGGCGTCGTTTTCCACCCGCACCTCGCGCGCCAGGGCCTCGGAGATGTCGCGGTCGAAGGGGTGGCCGTTGAGCGCGATGGAGTTGGAGTTCTTCACCAGTCCGGTGGCCGGGCTGATGACCCCGGGGATGCCGATGCCCACCGTGGTCGCGGCGCCGAGTTCGCGCTCGGCCGAACGCACCAGCTCGGCGATGGCCGCGACCGAGGCATCGTAGCCCTTGGGGGTGGGGATGCGCCGGCGCAGGCGCTCGGTGCCGGTGCGGTCGAGAGCGGCCACCTCGATCTTGGTGCCGCCGAGGTCGATGCCGATACGGTATTCGGGGCGGTATTCGGAAGGGTTCGCGCTCATGGGGTATGATTTACCAGCAATGCCCCCGCCGCAGAAGCACCGATGCGCGCGCAGCGCATGGGGCGGGGCTTGCGTCGGGCGCGTGGCGGTGCAGCATCGGGGCCCGAAGACCGAGTGGGGAATCTGGCCATGGTCGCGAGAGTCACGCCTGCCGTGAAGGCCGCCGAGGCGGCGAAGCTGAAGTTCCGGCTGATGGAATACGAATACGACCATGACGCCGAGGCCAAGGGCATGCAGGCCGCCGAGGCCATCGGCCTGCCGCCGTCGCAGGTGTTCAAGACCCTGGTCGCGGTGCTGGAGGGGGGCGAGATGGTGTGCGCCGCCATTCCCGCCGACGCGCATCTTTCGCTGAAGGCGCTGGCCCATGCCGCCGGGGCCAAGCACGCCGAGATGGCCGAGCCCGCCAAGGCCGAGCGCGCCACCGGCTACGTGGTGGGCGGCATCAGCCCCTTCGGCCAGAAGAAGCGCATGCGGCTGTTCATCGACGCATCCGCCCTGGAGCAGCAGGAGATCGTCGTCTCGGCGGGGCGGCGGGGCTTGCAGATCGCCGCCGCTCCGGCCGATATGGCACAGGCGCTCAAGGCCACGCTCTGCCCGCTCAAGGCTGCGGTCTGAGCGGGAAAAGGGGGAGGCAGACATGAACGGGACACCGATCGGCGTGGTCACGGTTTCGGACCGCGCGAGCCGGGGCATCTACGAGGACAAGGGCGGCCCGGCGATCGTGGCGGAGCTGGGGCGCATCCTCGCCTCGCCGTGGCGCGCCGTGCCGCGCCTGGTGCCCGACGAGCAGCCGATGATCGAGGCCGTGCTGCGCGAGCTGGCCGATGCCGAGCACTGCGCGCTGGTGGTCACCACCGGCGGCACCGGCCCGGCGGCGCGCGACGTCACGCCCGAGGCCACCGAGGCGGTGTGCGCCAAGATGATGCCCGGCTTCGGCGAGCTGATGCGCACGGTCTCGCTGCGCGCGGTGCCCACCGCCATCCTCTCGCGCCAGACCGCCGGCATCCGGGGGAGCTGCCTGATCGTCAACCTCCCCGGCAAGCCCACCGCCATCGCCGAGTGCCTCGGCGCGGTGTTCCCCGCCATTCCCTATTGCATCGACCTCATCGGCGGCCCGCGCCTGGAGACCGATCCGGCGGTGTGCAAGGCCTTCAGACCGAAGGGCGCGTGAGGGCCGAAGGGCGCGTAGGGGCTCCCCCGCGCTCGAGGGTGAGGCAGAGCATGTCGGCCAGCGCCCCGGTGGCGCGCGCGGCCTCCGCGGGGGCGGCGCAGTATTCCGAGATGCCCTTGCCGACCCCGCTCACCGTCAGCCCGAGCAGATCGGCCAGCACCGCCCGCTCCGCCGCGGCGAGGTCGGGGCGGGCCTCGGCGAGAAAGGCGCGCCACATCCCGCGCCAGTCCTCCCGGCGCCGGCCGGCCTCGGGGGCATCGCGATAGAAGGGCGCGGCGTCGTCCAGCGCCTGGCGCAGCCGGGCCTCCGCGCATTCGGAGCGCACGAAGGCTGCGACCGTGGCGCGCAGCCGCTCCGGCGGCGGGCGGGTGCGGTCCTCCAGCAGCACGCGCAGCACATCGGCGGTGCGCGTCCATTCGTCGCTCTGCAGGGCGAAGAGCAGGGATTCCTTGTTGGGGAAATACTGGTAGAGCGAGCCCACGCTCACCCCGGCCCGCTCCGCCACCCGCGCGGTGGTGAAGCGCGGCGCCCCCTCGGCGGCGAGAACGCGAGCGGCGGCCTCGAGAATGTCGGCCACCAGGTGCGCCGAGCGGGCCTGGCGGGGGTGCTTGCGCGCGGAAATCGGCGCGGACGGACGGTGCGCCATGGCGGGCTCCCGAATGCGAATCACGGAATGCGAATGATCCGTCGTATTTTTCGTCCCGGCAAGGCCATCCCGGCCGCCGGAGAACGCAAATCCATGACCACACTCGACACCCCGCCGCTGGCGCCCCTGATCGAGCGCCTGTTCGCCGAGGAGGCGGCCCTCCTGCCGCGCACCCGCGCCCTCTTCGCCGAGATCCCCCCCGACGAGCGCGACCGCCTGATGCGGAGCCGCACCGAGTACCGCGCCGTCTACCATCGCCTGCGGGAGGCCCCGATCGCCGTCTCGCGCGAGACCGGCCGGCTGCTCTACCTGCTGGCGCGCGCCGGC
The DNA here is from genome assembly GCA_937874445.1 of uncultured Acetobacteraceae bacterium. Classification (GTDB taxonomy): domain Bacteria; phylum Pseudomonadota; class Alphaproteobacteria; order Acetobacterales; family Acetobacteraceae; genus Rhodovastum. The sequence continues at coordinate 7,240 of CALNAL010000109.1, forward strand.
CGGGCGCGGGAGGTGGTGGAGTTCGGCACCTCCTTCGGCCTCTCCACGCTGCATCTCGCGGCGGCGCTGCGCGACAACGGCGGCGGACGGGTCATCGCCACCGAGTTCGAGCCCGCCAAGGCGGCCCGGGCGCGTGCCCATTTCGTCGAGGGCGGCGTGGCCGACCTCGTGGAGCTGCGCGAGGGCGATGCCCTGGACACCCTTTCGCAGGACCTGCCCCCGCGCGTCGATCTGTTGCTGCTCGACGGCGCCAAGGGCCTCTATCCCGACATCCTGGCCCGGATCGAGCCGGCGCTGCCCCCCGGCGCGCTGGTGGTGGCCGACAACGCCGACTGGAGCCCCGACTACCTCGCCCGCGTCCGCTCCGGCGGGGGATATCTCTCGCTGCCCTTCGGCGAGGAGGTCGAGCTTTCGGTCCGCCTCGGCTGAGGGCCTCGCGCCGGAACCGGGAACGGGACCGGGCGAACCCGGCTTTGCCAGGCCCCTTTTTCTTGAAAAAGGGGGAGGATTCCAATACGTTTCGATGGCGGAAAGCCGTTTCGGCACGGGAGAAATTGCGTGGGCGCCTTCCTCAAGCTGATCCTGGCCTTCCTGCCGTGGCTGGCCTTTTTGGTCATCTCCCGGGGGAGCCTTTTCCGCCTCGAGCTTGGCCTCGGCGTGGCGCTGGCGCTGAGCGTGGCGATGGGCGTGCTGCGCCTGCATCGCGGGGTGATCCTCTGGTGCGGCCTGGTCTTCTTCACCGCCGCCACGGTCGCCGTGGTCGGCTTGCAGAACATGTGGACCGCCCGCCACATGGGCATTCTGGCCAACGGCGCGCTGGCCCTGTCGTCGTGGTACACGGTGCTGGCGGGCCGGCCCTTCACCCTCGACTACGCGCGCGAGCACACGCCCCGCGCGCTGTGGACCGATCCGGGCTTCGTGCACACCAATGTCGTGCTCACCTCGCTCTGGGCCCTTGCCTTCACGGTCAACGCCGCGCTGGCCTGGGGCAAGATGGAGGCGCTTCTCCTGCCCGAGCTGGGCTACGAGCTGCTGAGCTACGCCATCCTGCTCGGCACGGCCGCCGTCTCGGTGTGGTACCCCGCACGCGCCCGCCGGGCCCGCAACGCGGCCTAGTGCGCCGTTCGCGACCCGGTGG
>CALNAL010000110.1 GCA_937874445.1 uncultured Acetobacteraceae bacterium
GGAGCCAAAAGAATAAAGTCCTTTTGCTTCTTTTCCTTCAGGAAAAGAAGACCTTGCCTTTGCTTCCTGACCCCTCCCGGCGCCCCTCTCAGGCGGGCCAGCCGGCGATGGTGTGGAGTTCGCGTTCGGGGTGTTCGGTCACGATGGCGGGGGTGCCGGCGTGGACGGTGCCGGCGTTGCCGTCGAGGGCGAGGGGGGCGCCCTCGGCGAGGGTTGTCGTGCCGATGCGGCAGGTGCGGGCGGCGAGGTCGATGCTGAGCCCCTCGCAGGCGACCAGGCAGGGGCGGCCGAGCTGGCGGGCCACCACGGCGGCGTGGGAGGTGCGGCTGCCCGTCGCGGTGAGGATGCCGGCGGCGCGTGCCATGCCGGCGATATCCTCGGTCGCGGTCTCGCGGCGCACCAGGATCACCGGCCCGCCGGCGGCGAGGCGCTCGGCGGCGGCGCTATCGAGGGCGATGCGCCCGACGGCCACGCCGAGGCCGGCCACCTGGGCGCGGGCCAGCGCGGGGCCGGGGTCGGCGAAGCGGGTGCGCACCACCGTGGCGGGGTCGAGGCCGGCGATCAGGCGGCGGGCGGCGGCGGGAACCAGCAGCCCCTCCGCGACGAGATCGACGGCGATGCGCAGCGCCGCCCAGGGGGTGCGCTTGGCGGCGCGCGCCTGGAGCAGCCAGAGCTTGCCGTTCTGGACGGTGAACTCGAAATCCTGGGCGTCGCGGAAGAGGCTCTCCAGGGTGGCGCCGAGATTCTCCAGGCGGGCGACCATCTCGGGCAGGCGGCGGCGCAGGCTGGCCCCGGCGTCGCCGGTCCGGCGGCCGGCCACCACGTCCTCGCCCTGCCCGTTGAAGACGAAATCGACATAGAGCCCGCGCTCTCCGCTCGCCGGGTCGCGCGTGAAGCCGACTCCCGAGCCCGAGGCGCCGCCGGCGTTGCCGAACACCATGGCCTGCACGGTCAGCGCGGTGCCGGCGGTGTCGTCGAGGCCGTGCAGGCGGCGGTAGGTGGCGGCCTTGGGCGCGTCCCACGAGTGGAACACGGCCATCGCCGCGGCATGCAGCTGGGCGGGCGCGTCGGCCGGCAGGGGCTCGGCCGCGGCGGCGAGATGCGCCTCCATCGCCTGGGCGGCGGCGCGCAGGCCGGCATGGTCGAGATCGCGCTCGTTCTCGGCCTCGGCCTCGGCGATGCGGGCGGCGAGGATGTCGTCGAAGGCGGCGGGCGGCAGGCCGCGCACGACGGTCGCGAAACCCTCGATCAGGCGGCGGCGGCAGTCCCAGGCCAGGCGCGGGTTGCCGGTGCGGCGCAGCAGCCCCTCCACGCAGGGCGCCGTCAGCCCGACGTCGAGCACCGTCTCCATCATCCCCGGCATCGAGAGCGCGGCGCCGGAGCGCACCGAGACCAGCAGCGGCCGGCGCGCGTCGCCGAAGCCGAGGCCGGTGGCGGTTTCCAGCCCGGCGATGCCGTGCGCCAGGGCCTCGGCCACCTCCGCCTCGCCGATGCGCCCGGCGCGCAACGCGCGGCACCACTCCGTGGGCAGCACGAAGGCGGGCGGCACCGGCAGGCCGGCCTCGGCCATGCGGGCGAGCCCCCAGGCCTTGCCGCCCACCGCCTCCGCCCCGCCGGGCGGCAGGGGCGCGCCCGCTGCAATGGGAAAAACCTCGAGCGCCATCGCCGTCACCCGCCCAGCACCACGTCGCGTGAGATCAGCGAGGCGCGCTTGAGCGCGTCGGCGGCCTCCTCCAGCGCGCGACCCAGCTCGGAGTAGAGATGCAGCTCGCGGAAGTCCTTGGCGTGGCGCACCGCCTCGTAGCGCAGCGAGCGTTCGGCGTCGTCGGCGGCGTGCTCCAGCGCGGTGACGCGATCGACCGCGACGAGGAACTCGTCGGCCTCCTCGTGGCTGGCGTGGTCGATGCTGGCGGCATAGCCGAGCGCCTTGATCCACTCCTGCGCGCCCTCCACCAGCATCTCGGCCAACCCGCCGAGGTATTCCAGCGGCTTGCCGCCGGGCTTGCCCTTGGCCAGCACCTCGAGCAGGAAGGCCCCCTCCTCGAGCTGGTCGGCGGCGTCGTCGGCGGCCTCCACCAGGCGCAGGATGGGCGCGTGGTCGCTCCGCCGCCGCACCGCCTCGCGCACGGAGACGACGAGCTGGTCGGCGTCGTGCTCTAAGCGCCGGGCGCGGCGGGCGCGGCGGGCGAAACCGCCCTCCCCCGCCTCCTTTTCCCCCGCTGCGGTGCTGCCGTCGCGCCCCAGCGTCGCGGTCTCGACCACCAGTGCGGCCTGCTCGGCGGCCCCCCCCCGCCGGCGGCGGC
>CALNAL010000111.1 GCA_937874445.1 uncultured Acetobacteraceae bacterium
GGAGCCGTCGCCGTCCCCCTGAGACGCCGGGAGCGCCCCACAAAGCAAGGCAAGGAAGGTGTTCTCCTTTCGGGAAAGGAGAACCAGGAAAGCTTTATCCCATAAGGACTCCGCGCCTGTGTCAGCCGCGGAGCCAAAGTGGGAAAAGTCCTTTTTGCTTCTTTTTCCTTCAGGAAAAAGAAGACCTTACCCTTCCTTCCCCTCCAGCCCCTGCCGGAGAGAATGGCCTGGCGCCGAGCGCAAGATTCCTCCGCGGGAATCGGCCCCCTCGCCCCGGAGTCGCCGCGAGGGCCTGGAGACGGCACGGCCGCGGTGGCAAGAAGGGTCAGCGGCGACCGGCCGGACCGGACCGCGAACGGACGGGAACGCGCGACATGATTCTGAACCTCCTCATCGCCTCGGCGGCGGCCCTGATGTGGGGCGGCATCTATTTCCTGTTCTATCGGCGCTACCGCAACGGCACCAAGCGGTCCGCCGAGATGATCATCGCGGAACAAGCCGCGGCGCTGGCCTGGTCGGAAGAACAGCTGGGCAAGCTCGTGCGCCAGCACCCTGCCAGCCCGGCCGCGTTGCGCGCCTATGCCGAGCGCGCGCTCAAGGATCAGTCGTGGCCGGAAGCGCTCCGCCGGGCGGAGGCCTATCGCGACGCGGCCCCGCGTGACGGGCACGCCTGGAATCTGGTCGTGCGCGCCCTGCGGGCCCAGAAGCAGGAGGCCGAGGCCGAAGCGGCGCTGGCCAAGGCGCTCCGCCGCCTGCCGAAAAACTTCGAGCTGCTGCAGATGTGCGCCCACGCGGCCCGGGACCGGCAGGACTGGCCGCAGGCCCTGGCCGCGCTGGAAAAGCTGCGCCGCAGCCACCCCGACCGTCACGAGGGCTACACCGGGGGGGTGGACATGCTGCTGCGCGCCGGCGAGCCGGAGGCCGCCCGGGCCGTGCTGGCGGAGGCGCTGCGGCGTTTTCCCGACCGCCCGGAGGCCCTGGCCTGCGCGGCGCGTCTGGCCGAGCGGCTCGACACGCCGGAGGAGACCCTGCGGCAATGGGACATCGCGATCGCGCGCTGCGGGCAGAACTGGTGGCTCTATGCCGGCAAGGCGGCCTTCCTCGGGCGACAGGGACGCCACGACGCGCAAGTCGCGCTGCTGCGGGAGGCGAAAAGCTACTTTCCCGCGGCCCGGGAAATCGGGGCGGCGCTGGAGAAGGCCGAGACGGCGCTGGGCGACAAGCCCGCCCCGGCCGCCTGACCAGCCCCGCCCCAGACCATGCCGGGGAGGGGCTGAAGGCCGTCAGCCCGGCGTGGCGCCCTGGGCGTTGACGTAGAGCGCATAGAGGGCGTGCCCCGCGGCCATGAACAGCCGGTTGCGGTGCCGCCCGCCGAAGGCGACATTGGCGCAGCGCTCGGGCAGGTGGATGTGCCCCAGAGGCTTGCCCTCGGGGGAGAACACCCTGACCCCGTCGAGTTCGGGTGTGCCCATCCCCCAGCCGCACCAGAGGTTGCCCTCGGTGTCGCAGCGCATGCCGTCCGGGGTGCCGGGGCCGGCGTCGAGCACGAGGGTGTTGTCCACCAGCCTGCGGCCGTCGCGCACCGCGAAGGAGCGGATCTTGCGGTTGGGCACGCCGCGGCTTTCCACCACATAGAGCCGGCTCTCGTCGGGGGAGAAGCACAGGCCGTTGGGGCCGAGGATGTCGTCGGCCACCACCTCGAGCACGCCGCTCTCGGGGTCGATGCGATAGATGGCGGCCGGCAGCTCCTGCTCGGCCGGGGCGCCCTCGTAGTGGTTGATGATGCCGAAGGGCGGATCGGTGAACCAGATCGAGCCGTCGGACTTCACCACGATGTCGTTGGGCGAGTTGAGTCTTTTGCCATCGAAACGATCTGCGAGAACGGTGATGGAGCCGTCGAACTCGGTGCGGGTGACACAGCGTCCGCGGTTCTGGCAGCACAGCAGGCGGCCCTGGCGGTCGCAGGTGTTGCCGTTGGCCTGGTTGGAGGGGGCGCGGAAGATTCCGACCTGGCCGGTGCATTCATCCCAGCGCAGCAGCCGGTCGTTGGGCAGGTCGCTCCAGACGAGGTAGCGGCCGGCGCCGAACCACACCGGCCCCTCGCCCCAGCGGGTGCCCTGGTAGAGGCACTCGACGCTGGCGTTGAAGAGGCGCAGGCGGGCGAATTCCGGATCGAGGATTTCGATGGCCGGATCGGGATAGACCGGGGATGGCTGCCAGGGCATGAGCGGGCTCCTCCTGTTGTTTCTTGCGGTGTGCTTCCCCCCGGTGCGGGCGGGAGGAAGCCCGGGGCACAGCGTTACGCGCGCTCGCGCCGCCCGACAAGGCCGCGGCGGTTGAACGAATGGAAAAATCGTGCATTATCCATGATCGATCATACCGAATCGTCCGTGCATGATATGTGCGGCCCGTGCCTATTCATTCCAGGGAGGAATCAATACAATGAGCAATCCGGCCAGTGCCGCCAGTCGCTGGTGGCGCATCGGCGGTAGCCTCTTCATCGGGCTGTTCGTCGCCTACCTCGACCGCACCAACCTGTCCGTCGCCATGCCCGAGCTTGCCAAGGACCTCGGCTTCGCCGGTGCCGATTTCGCGAAAACAGCCAGTCTCACCCTCACGATCTTCCTGATCGGCTACGCCTTCTGCAACATCATCGGCGGCATCCTCACCAAGAACATGGACCCCAAGAAGGTCGTGATCTGGTGTTTCGCCATCTGGTCGCTGGCCACCGTCTTCGTGGGCCTCACCGCCTCCATCCTGGTGCTGCTGATCTGCCGCTTCCTGCTCGGGGCGATGGAGGGATTCTACTGGCCGCAGCAGTCGCGTTTCGCCCGCGCCTGGTTCACTCCCGAAGAGCGCACCACCGCCAACGCCGTCATCCAGTACTACGGCCAGTTCCTCGCCCTCGCCGTGGGCTTCATGGTGCTGACCCCCGTCTATGATGCCTTCGGCTGGCGCGTGCTGTTCTACATCACCGGCGGCATCGGCCTGGTGCTCATCTGCCCGCTGATGCTGGCCTGCCTGCGCCCCGAGCGCGAGGCGCCCTTCCTGGAGGCCCCCTCGGCCGATGGTCCGCGCCCCAAGCTCACCCTGGCCGCGATGGGCGGCCCGACCTTCCTGCTGATGATCTTCACCTACATCACCCAGGGCATGCTGTTCTGGGGCATCACCCTGTGGATTCCGCTGGCGGTGCGCTCCATCGGCTTCACCGGCATCAGCCAGGGCATCGCCAGCGCCGTGCCGTATTTCGCGGCGATCCTCTTCGCCGTGCCGATGTCGCTGATCTCCGACCACACCGGCCGGCGTGTCGGCGTGGCCTGCACCGGCCTGCTGGTGGCGGGCGTGCTGCTGCTCTCCCTGCCGCTGGTCGATTCGGGCGTGCTCAAGCTGACGCTGATCACCCTGGCGCTCGGCTTCTACGCGGCCTGCTTCACCCCCAACATCTGGTCGATCCTGCAAAGCACCGTCGAGCCGCACGCCATCGGCCCGGCCTCGGGCATCATGAACGGCATCGGCGCGGGCGGCGGCGGCACCATCGCCGGCTTCCTGGTCGGCATGATGAACGCCTGGACCGGCTCGTACATGTCCGGCTTCATGGTTCTGGGCGGGCTGGTGGTGCTCGGCAGCCTGTCGCTGATGCTCTATGGTCGCCTCACGGCCGCCCGGACAGCCTGAGCGCCGACACGACACATGGAGCACGGGCCTTGCAGCGCGACGGCGGCATCGAGCGGACGAGTTTGACCGGCCAGGTCTTCGAGATCCTGAAGGAAAAAATCCTCGACCGCGTGCTGCCGCCGGGCGAGCGTCTGACCATCGACGCCCTGGCCCGTGAACTCCAGGTCAGCTCCTCGCCGCTGCGCGAGGCGCTGGTCCGCCTGCACGGCGAGGGGCTGGTCACCCAGGATCTGTTCCGCGGCTACCGGGTGGCCGCCGCTCCCTCGCCGTCCTATCTCGCCGAACTTGCCGATTTCCGCCGGTTCGTCGAGGGCCATGCCGCCGAGACCGGGGCGCCCCGTTGCGTTCCCGAAACCCTGGAGGCGATGCGTGCCGCCTATCGCCGCATGGGCGCCGACGACCAGATCGGCACGCGCTACCGCCAGTATCGCGACTTTTTCGACGCCGATGCGGCCTTCCACGAGTTGATCGTGGCGAGCGCCGGCAACCGTCCCCTGCTCGACGCCTATTGCGCGCTGCGTCCGCCGCTGATCCTCGCGCGCATCTACCGCGAACGCGGCGACGGCCACCGGCGGGCCCGCGAGACCCGCCGCGAGCATCGCGCCATCCTGCGCGCCTACGAGGCCGGCGACGGGGAGGCTGCCCGCGCCGCCGTGGAGGCGCATCTCGAGGGAGGCCGCCGCCGCCTGCTGGCCGCCAGCGTGCAGGCCGCCAGCGTGCAGGTTGGGCCGGCATGAGCCCTCCCACCCTGCTGGTGTTCTCCGCCCATCCCTCGGATTTCTGCTCGCGGGCCGGCGGCACCATTGCCCTCTACACCGGCCAGGGCGCGCGGGTGCATGTCGTCGTCATGACTTACGGCGAGCGCGACCGCTCCGAGGACTACTGGCGCGTCGGTGGCGAACGCTCGCTCGCCGAGGCCCGTCTGGCCCGCCGCGCCGAGGCCGAGGAGGCCGCCAAGATCCTCGGCGCCTCCATCGAGTTCATGGGCTTCGAGGACGAGCCCCTGCAGTTCGACGGCGCGCGCATCGACGGCCTGGCCCGCCTGGTGCGCGCCCATCGCCCCGACGCGGTGCTGACCCACTGGCGCATGGACCCCTTCGAGGCCGGCCATGCGGCCACCACCGCCGCCGCCCTGCGCGCCATCACCACCGCCGCGAGCCCCGGCTTCGACTATCCCGAGCCGAAAGCCGCCCCTCCCTACGTGTTCGGTTTCGAACCAACCCTGCCCCGCAACGAGGCCGCCGGCTTCCTGCCCGACCATTTCGTCGACATCGACGAGGTGTTCGAGGTCAAGATGCGCGCCCTCGGCGCCCTGAAATCGCAGACCCGTCTGGTGGGCACGTTCACCCTGTGGTCGGAATACCGCGCCCTGCAGGCCTGCCAGCAGAGCAACCACACCGTCCGCCACGCCGAGGCCTTCCAGCGCCTCACCCCCACCGTCGATACCGCCCTGCCGCTCCGGCGCGTCTGATCCCGAGTCTCGCCGTTCGGCGGGCGAGGCGTTCTCCTTTCGGGAAAGACAAACCGGGAAAGCTTCATCCGTTAGGCCCCCACGCCCGTGTCTGCCGCGGAGCCGAACGAACAAGGCCCTTATTTGCTTCTTTCCCCGGAAGCCAAAAAGAAGACCTGGCCCTTCCGTCCGCGCCGCCGCCTCACGTCCGGGGCGGGAAGCGGTGGAGGATGAGCAGCATGGTGGCCATGCCCGGCAGCGAGCAGGCCATGGCGAGCATGTAGAACTCCGGCCAGCCCGTGGCCTGGGCGACGAAGCCGGAAAGGCCGCCGAGGGTATGGGTGGCCAGGGCCGCGAGCGAGGTCAACAGGGCGTACTGGGTGGCGGTGAAGGCGGCGGCGCACAGCCCGGAGAGGTAGGCGATGAACGAGGCGGTGGCGAGCGCCTGCACGAAGGCCTCCACCATCACGGTGGCGTAGAGCACGGCGTGCTGGCCGTGCGAGTAGGCGAGCCAGACGTACATCGCCATGGCGGCCATCTGGGCGAAGCCGGTGGAGATCAGGGCGCGGGCCAGGCCGATGCGGGCCACCACCCAGCCGCCCACGGCGATGCCGGTCATGGTGCAGGCCAGGGCGGGGATGCCGGTGGCCGCCGCCACGGCGGCGCGGTCGAAGCCGCGGGCGCGGGTGCAGGGGGGGGGCATCACCCCGGCCAAGGCCGGGCCGCGGGTGCGCAGGGC
>CALNAL010000112.1 GCA_937874445.1 uncultured Acetobacteraceae bacterium
GATCGGGCCGGGGGGCAGGCCGGCGACGCGGTAGGTGTTGTAGGGGTTGTCCCGGTCGAGGTCGGCGCGCGAGAGGGGACGGTCCAGCGTGCCGGCGCCTCCCGAGGCGGCGTAGATCACCGTCGGGTCCGATTGCAGCTTCATCCCCTGCCGCAGCCGGTTGAGGAACACTCCCGCCATATGGGCGCGTTCCTCCGGGCGGGACGTCTCGCGCTCGATGATCGAGGCCAGGATCAGCAGCTCGCGCGGCGAGGCGAGGGGGAGGGCGGGGTCGCGCTCCTCCCAGATCTGGCGCAGGGTCTGCCCCATGGCGGCCTCGGCGCGGGCGAGCACGGCGGCGCGCGGGGTGTCGCGCTCGAAGCTGTAGGTTTCCGGCAGCACCGCGCCCTCGGCCGGCACCACCTCGTCGCCGGAGAGGGCGTCGGCGTGGGCGAACAGCGTGGCGATCTGGGCGGCGGTGAGGCCCTCGGGAAGGGTGAGGCGGTGCTGCACCGGCCGGGCGGTGCGCAGGATGGTCAGGACCTGGCGCAGCGAGGCGCGGGCGGGAAAGGCGAACTCGGCCGCGTGCAGCGGACCCTCGCTCTCAGTCGCGCGGGCGGCGAGGCGGAAGGCCAGCGGGTGGGCGACGATCCCGGCGGCGGCCAGGGTTTCGCCCAGCCGGGCGGTGGGGGCGCGGGGCACGACGAAGGGCGTGTCCGCGGCGAGCGGCCCCGGGCCGAGCCAGAGCAGGCGTGCCTGCCGCAGCCCTTCTGTGCCGGCGCCCGCCAGCAGCAGAAGCCCCGCGAGCAGCCCCCACAGCCAGCGTCGTCGCCGCGGTTTCGGCGGCGGGGGGACGGCTGGCGGCGTGTCGGCCGGCGGAGAGGAAGACCCCGGCGCGATGTCGGCCGGCGCAATGTCGGCCGGCGCAGTGTCTGCCGGCGGGACGTGAGCCGGGGTGGCTTCTCCGGGCGCGGTTTCTTCCGGCGAGATCAGGGCGCCTTGCGGAAGAGCACGGCGGCGTTGGTTCCGCCGAACCCGAAGCTGTTGGAGAGGGCCACGTCGATGCGGCGCTCCTGGGCGGCCAGCGGCACGCGGTCGATCACGCTCGCGCGCGAGGGATTTTCCAGGTTGAGGGTGGGCGGCGCGATATTGGTGCGCACGGCCAGGATCGAGAAGATCGCCTCGATCGCCCCGGCGGCGCCGAGCAGGTGCCCGGTGGCGGATTTGGTGGACGACATCGCGACCCCCTTGGCCGCGTCGCCGAACAGCTTTTCGGTGGCTTCCAGCTCGAGGTCGTCGCCGACCTGGGTGGAGGTGCCGTGGGCGTTGACGTACTGGATCTGCTCGGGGGTGATGCCGCCGTTGCGCAGCGCGGCGCGCATGGCCCTGAGCGCCCCCTCGTGGCCCTCGGCGGGGGCGGTGATGTGGTGGGCGTCACCGGACAGGCCGTAGCCGCACACCTCGCCGTAGATGGTGGCGCCGCGGCGACGGGCGTGCTCCAGCTCCTCGAGCACCAGCACGCCGGCGCCCTCGCCCATGACGAATCCGTCGCGGTCCTTGTCCCACGGACGGGAGGCGCGGGAGGGGGTCTCATTGAAGCCGGTGGAGAGCGCGCGCGAGGCGCAGAACCCGGCGATGCCCAGTTTGTTGACCGCGGATTCGGCGCCGCCGGCCACCATCACGTCGGCATCGCCGAGCATGATCAGGCGGGAGGCGTCGCCGATCGCGTGCACACCGGTGGCGCAGGCCGTGACCACGGCGTGGTTGGGGCCCTTGAAGCCGTATTTGATCGAGACATGCCCCGAGGCGAGGTTGATCAGCGCCGAGGGGATGAAGAAGGGCGAGAGGCGCCGGGCACGGCCCTCATGCACCTGGATGGAGGCGTCGTAGATGGTCTGCAGGCCGCCGATGCCGGAGCCGATCATCACTCCAGTGGCGCAGCGATCCTCCTCCGAGTCGGGTGTCCAGCCGGAATCCTCCACCGCCTCGGTGGCCGCCACCAGCGCGAACTGGATGAAGCGGTCCATCTTGCGCTGGTCCTTGACCGGCACCCACTCGTTGAGGTCGAGCTTCCCCTCGGCCCGCGGGCCGACGGGGATCTGCCCGGCGATCTTGGCCGGCAGGTCCGAAACGTCGAACGACTCGATGGCGGTAATGCCGGATTCACCCTCGATCAGGCGCTTCCAGACCGTTCCCACCCCCACGCCGAGGGGGCAGGCGATCCCCATGCCCGTCACGACCACGCGCCGCATCACTGCCATCCTTGCCCGTTGACCTGTCGGCGTGCCGCGTCAGGCGGCCTTCTGCTTCTCGATGTAGTCCACCGCGTCCTTGACGGTGCTGATCTTTTCGGCGGCGTCCTCGGGGATCTCCACGCCGAAAGCCTCCTCGAAGGCCATCACCAGCTCGACGGTGTCGAGGCTGTCGGCGCCCAGGTCGTCGATGAACGACGCCTCCGGGGTGACCTTGGCCTCTTCGACCCCGAGGTGCTCCACAACGATCTTCTTCACCTTGTCGGCGATCTCGCTCATCGCAAATCTGCTCCTGCCTGCCGGTTGCAGCTCAATCCGCGCTGGGTCATTCCGCGCGTCGTTTCAGTCAGCCTACTATCCCCTTGTTCCGGGCTCCAGACCTATACTGGCGGTGCCGACAGCCTGGCCGGATTGAGGGCGGGGCCGCCGCTTAGCACGGTTTCCCCGAACTCGCCAATCTATCTCGCCACTCTAATGGGGCGATGCAATCCTCACAGCATCGCCATCCCGCCGTTGACGTGCAGCGTCGCCCCCGTCACCCAGGCGGCCTCCCCGGAGGCGAGATAGACCACCGCCGCCGCCACGTCCTGCGGCTGGCCGAGGCGGCCGAGGGGAATCGCCGCGGCGAGTTTCTCCTTCTGCGCCTCCGTGAGCGCCTCGGTCATCGGGGTGGCGATGAAGCCGGGCGCCACCAGGTTCACCGTGATGCCGCGCGAGGCCACTTCCTGGGCCAGCGCCTTGGTCATTCCCGCAAGCCCCGCCTTGGCCGCGGCGTAGTTGGCCTGGCCGGGATTGCCGGTGGCACCGACGATCGAGGAGATCGAGATGATCCGCCCGGCGCGGCGGCGCAGCATGCCTTTCAGCGCGGCGCGGCAGAGGCGGAACGGCGCGGTGAGGTCCACGTCGAGCACCTTCTGCCACTCCTCATCCTTCATCCGCAGGGCCAGCATGTCGCGCGTCAGCCCGGCGTTGTTGACCAGGATCGCGAGCGGCCCGGCGGCGGCCTCGGCGGCGGCGAGCAATGCATCCGGCGCCGATGGATCGGCAAGATCCGCAGGGCAGACATGCGTCCGCGCCCCCAGCTCGCCGGCCAGCGTGTCCAGCGCCGCGCGCCGCGTGCCCGAGAGCACCACCGTCGCCCCCTGGGCGTGCAGCGCCCGGGCGATCGCCGAGCCGATGCCGCCGGAAGCTCCGGTTACCAGCGCAACCTTGCCGTCGAGAGCGAACATGCGTGTTTCTCCAGGGTAAACCGGGGGGCTCTTTATCAGCCGAGGTTCTTTATCAGAGAGTCGCCAGGAACTGCTCGATGTCGGCCGGCGTGCCCACCGGGGTGGCGGTGGCGTCGGGGGCGATGCGGCGCACCAGCCCCGAGAGCACCTTGCCGGCACCGATCTCGACGAAATGATCCACCCCGAGCGCCACCATCGCCTGCACGCTCTCGCGCCAGCGCACGGTGGCGGTCACCTGGCGCACCAGCAGCTCGGCGATCTCGCCGGGGTCGCCGACCTTGGCGGCGGTGACATTGGCGAGCACCGGCACGGTGGGAACGGCCGGCGGGGTGGCGGCCAGGGCCTCGGCCATCACCCGGGCGGCGGGCGCCATCAGCGCGCAATGGAAGGGTGCGGAGACCGGCAGCTTCAGCGCCCGGCGGATGCCCTTGGCGTGGGCCACCTCGATGGCGCGATCGACCGCCGCCATGGCGCCCGAGATCACCACCTGGCCACCGCCGTTGTCGTTGGCGCACTCCAGCACGTCCCCCTGGGCGGCTTCGGCGCAGACGGCGCGGGCGCCTTCCATGTCGGTGCCGAGCAGCGCGGCCATGCCGCCCTCGCCGGGGGGCACGGCGGCCTGCATGGCCTGTCCGCGGGTGCGCAGCAGCGCCGCCGCCTGCGGCACGCTGAAGGCCCCGGCGGCGGCCAGCGCGGAATATTCGCCCAGCGAATGCCCGGCTACCACCGTGGCGCGCCCGGCGAGATCCAGTCCGCCCTCCTTTTCCAGCACGCGCAGCACGGCCAGCGAATGGGCCATCAGCGCGGGCTGGGTGTTGGCGGTGAGGGTCAGCTCCTCGGCGGGGCCCTCGAACATCAGCTTGGAGAGCTTCTGGTGGAGGGTTTCGTCGACCGCCTCGAACACCTCGCGCGCCGGCGCGAAGGCGGCGGCGAGGTCGCGCCCCATGCCGACGCTCTGGCTGCCCTGGCCGGGGAAGATAAAGGCGTAAACCGCCATGGCGGGAGACTCCGCATATGGAAGATATGGAAACCTGTCGGGCGAGGTAGCGACGCGCCCCGGGGGTGTCAACGGCCCGAGGGTCGGAGGGGGAGGCGGAGAGGCGTCCCGGCCGCAGGGGCAAACCTACGGCAACGTTCGCACGACTCGGCATGGGTTGCCCACCGCGAGGACGTTCGCGGGCAGGTCCCGGATCACCACGCTCCCCGCCCCGACGACCGTGTTGGCGCCGATGGCAACCCCCGGGCAGACGATCGTCCGCCCGCCCAGCCAGACGCCGTCGCCGATGCGGACGGGATGCGCCGCCTCGAGCCCGGAGCGGCGGGGGACGGCCTCCAGCGGATGGGTCGCGGTGTAGATGTGCACGCCCGGGCCGATCTGCACCTCCGCGCCGATGGCGATCGTGTTGCAGTCCAGCATCACGCAGTCGTAGTTCACGAACGTCCGGGCACCGAGGGAGATGTTGTAGCCGTAGTCGCAGTGGAAGCCGGGCTTCACGATGGCTTCCGCGCCGAGAAAGCCGAACAGGCGGGCGAGATGGCGCCTCAGGGCCGGCAGATCGTCCCCCCGCGTGGCGTTGAGTTCCGCCACGATGGTCTGGGCCCGCGCATAATCCGCGAGCAGCTCGGGGTCGTCGGCACGATAGGGCTCCCCGGCAAGCATCCGCTGTTTCTGCTGGCTTGTGCTCATGGCTGCCCCCCCGTTTCGTTCTGGGGGGGACTCTGGACGACCGGCTCCGGCGAGGCAAGCCGGGGCCTGGCGGTCCGGCAGGGCATGCCTCCTTCCGGCGGCGGCGGCATCGTGGCGCTTGCACCGCGGGACATTCCATGTATAAGCCCGCCGCTTCCCTGCCGGCGCAGACGGCCTGCCCCGGCTATGCCCGCGTGCCATTGTGGCGCGGGCCCCCAATCCCGGGGGCCGGGGCGGAGACAAGCCAGAGGGAGATCCCATGCCGCTTTATGAGTGCGTGTTCATCGCGCGCAACGACGTCACCCAGCAGCAGGTCGAGACGATCGCCAACCAGATCGGCGCCCAGCTCGATGCCGACAAGGGCATCGTCGCTCCCGAGGTCGCCGAGGGCGAAGAGGCCCCCGCCAGCGTTTCCATCAAGAAGCGCGAATACTGGGGCCTGCGCAGCCTGGCCTACCGCATCAAGAAGAACCGCAAGGGCCACTACATGTTCCTCGGCCTCGATGCCTCCCCGGCGTCGATCCTCGAGATGGAGCGCCTGCTGCGGCTCAACGAGGATGTGCTGCGCTTCATGACCTTGCGCGTCGAGGCGATCGAGGAAGGCCCGAGCGCCATCCTCACCCGCAAGTCCGACGACCGCGAGCGCGGGTTCCGTGGCCCCAAGCCCGCCGGGCGCTTCGAGTCCGGACGCAAGCGCAGCTATGACGACCGCGAGGAGTACCGCGCCCGCGACGAGGCCGTCGCGCACGTCGATGCCCCCCACAGCGAGGAGGCGTAATCTCCCATGTCCGAGACCACTGAGATCAATCCGGCCGCCCGCCGCACCGCTGTCGGCGCCCGCCGTCCGTTCTACCGCCGCCGCAAGTCCTGCCCGTTCTCCGGCCCCAACGCGCCGAAGATCGACTACAAGGACGTGCGCCTGCTGTCGCGCTTCCTCTCCGAGCGCGGCAAGATCGTGCCGAGCCGCATCACCGCGGTTTCCGCCAAGAAGCAGCGCGAGCTGGCCAACGCCATCAAGCGCGCCCGCTTCCTGGCCCTGCTCCCGTATGTCGTGAGCTGAGGAGGGCAAGACCATGGCAACCGTGGAAGTCATCCTGCTCCAGCGCGTCGAGAAGCTGGGTCAGATGGGCGAGGTGGTGAAGGTGAAGCCCGGCTTCGCCCGCAACTTCCTCCTGCCCGAGAAGAAGGCCATCCGCGCCTCCAAGGACAACCTCTCCCACTTCGAGGAGCAGCGCGCCCAGCTCGAGGCGCAGAACCTCAAGCGTCGCGAGGAAGCCGAGCGCGTGGCCGAGCGCGTGGGCGGCCTTTCGGTCGTGATCATCCGCCAGGCCGGCGAGTCCGGCAGCCTCTATGGCTCGGTCAGCTCGCGCGACATCGCCGATGCCTGCGTCGCCGCCGGATTGACCATCGAGCGCAACCAGGTCGTCCTGGAGCACCCGATCAAGACCCTGGGCCTGGCCACCGTGCGCGTCGTTCTCCACCCCGAGGTTTCCATCCCGGTGGTGGCCAACGTGGCCCGCAGCCAGGAAGAGGCGGAAAAGCAGGCACGCGGCGAAAGCGTAACGGCCCCCGAGGAAGAGCCCGTCGAGGAAGCCGCTCCGGCGGTGGAGTCCCTGCTCGAGGAAGGGGCCGAACAGCCCGAGATTCCGGCAGAGGCGGGCGAACAGCCGGCCGCCTGAAGCCGTCCATCTTCGGCCCTCTCCTTTGCGGGGGAGGGCCGCCTGCATAGGCCTGCCAGCGCCGTGTCCCTCTTGCAGAGGGCGCGGCGCTTTCGCATTGTACTGCCCAAATACTTGAGCCAGCTATGGCGGGGGCAAATTTCATGCGTGCCATTTTGGCGCCGCTGCTGCGGCGTTTCATGGTCCTGGGACGGCTTGAGGTCATCTGGCCGGGAGGGACGCGACGTGTCTACGAGGGCAGCCGGCCCGGCCCGGCCGCCAAGGTGCGCCTGCGCGACCACGCCACGCTGTGGCGCCTCGCGCTTAACCCGGCGCTGACCCTCGGCGAGGCCTACATGGACGGCGGCGTCGAGCCGGTGGACTGCACCATCTACGACGTGCTCGACGTGCTGATGAGCAACCGCGGCGCCGGCTCCGATCACATGCCGTGGCTGGCCTGGCACGAGCGGCTCGGCCAGGTGCTACGCCCTTTCACGCAGTTCAACCACGCCGAGCGCAGCAGGCGCAACGTCGCCCACCACTACGACCTCAACGGCCAGCTCTATTCGCTCATTCTCGACCGCGACCGGCAGTATTCCTGCGCCTATTTCCCCACCGGCCGGGAGACCCTGGAGGAGGCGCAGACCGCCAAGAAGCGCCATATCGCCGCCAAGCTGAAGCTCGACCGCCCCGATCTGGAGGTGCTCGACATCGGCTGCGGCTGGGGCGGCATGGCGCTGACCCTGGCGCAGGACTACGGCTGCCGGGTGCTCGGCATCACGCTGTCGCAGGAGCAGCTTTCCGAGGCCCGCGCCCGCGCCCAGGCCGCCGGCCTCGCCGAGCGGGTGCGCTTCGAGATGCGCGACTACCGCGCGCTGCACGAGAGTTTCGACCGCATCGTCTCGGTGGGCATGTTCGAGCACGTGGGCGTGAACTTCTACGACGCCTTCTTCCAGACGGTGGGGCGCTGCCTGGCGCCCGGCGGAGTGGCGCTGCTGCACACCATCGGCCGCAGCGGCGTGCCGGGGTGCACCAATCCGTGGATCGCCAAATACATCTTCCCCGGCGGCTACTGCCCGGCGCTCTCGGAGGTCATGCAGGCGGTGGAGAAGAGCAGCCTGGTCACCGACGACGTGGAGGTGCTGCGCCTGCACTACGCCGAGACCCTGCGCGAGTGGCGCCGCCGCTTCGCTGCCAACCGCGACACCATCGTCGGCCTCTACGACGAGAGCTTCTGCCGGATGTTCGAGTTCTATCTGGCGGGGGCGGAGCTGTCGTTCCGCCGCGAGGGGATGGTGGTCTTCCAGCTCCAGCTCTCGCATGACCAGGAGGCGGTGCCCCTCACGCGCAACTACATCGTCCCGGCCGAAAATGCCGTCGCCGATGCCGAGCTGCCCCGGGCGGAAGCGGCCGAATAGAAAGCGGGCGCGGCGAATAGAAAAATGTGACGGCCCGGACGGGCATCCCTGTCGGGAGGGCGCGGGGGGCGCTATGGTCGGCACGGGATGAATACCATCGAACCTCAGACCTCCCCCGCGACCTCCGAGGCGCAGCCCCTGCTGGGGCTGTCGCAGCGGATTCCGCCTTCCAACCAGGCCGCCGAGCAGGCCCTGCTGGGCGCGCTGCTGGCCAACAACCGCGCCTACGAGCGCGTTTCGGAGTTTCTTCTCCCCGAGCATTTCGTCGATCCGGTGCACGGGCGCATCTACCAGGCCATCGCCCGACGCATCGAGGCGGGACAGCTCGCCGACGCCATCACCCTCAAGGCCGAGCTGGAGCATTCCGGCGCGCTCGATTCGGTGGGGGGCACCGGCTACCTGGGCCAGCTTCTCGCCGCGATGGTGGGCATCATCAACGCCGGCGACTACGGGCGCGCCATCTACGATGCCTGGCTGCGCCGCCAGCTCATCGAGATCGGCGAGACGATGGTCAACTCGGCCTTCGGCGCCGGCACCGACCTGCCCGGCAAGGAACAGATCGAGCTGGCCGAGCAGACCCTCTTCAACCTCGCCGAGCGCGGCGGCTCCGACCGCGGCTTCGTGGATTTCGAGACGGCGCTGGGCGAGGCGATCGAGAGCGCCGAATCGGCCTTCAAGCATGCCGGCGGGGTCTCGGGGATCACCACCGGCCTGCGCGACGTGGATGCCAAGACCGGCGGGCTGCACAATTCCGACCTGGTCGTGCTGGCCGGACGGCCGGGCATGGGCAAGTCGGCGCTGGCCACCAAGTTCGCCTTCAGCGCGGCCAAGTCGCTGCGCGAGGCCGCCGGCAAGGCCGCGAGCGAGGCCGAGGCGCGCGGGTCGGTGGCGCTGTTCTCGCTGGAGATGAGCGCCGAGCAGCTCGCCACCCGCCTGCTCTCCGAGGAGGCGCGCGTCTCGGGCGAGCGCATCCGCCGCGGCGACATCAGCCAGAAGGATTTCGACCGCTTCGTCGCCGTCTCGCGCGACCTCGCCTCCCTGCCGCTGCACATCGACGATACCCCGGCCATCACCCTCTCGGCGATGCGCACCCGCTGCCGGCGCCTCGCCCGCACGCGGGGGCTGTCGCTGATCGTGGTGGACTACCTCCAGCTGATGCGTCCCTCGGCGGGCACCCGCCCCGAGAACCGCGTGCTGGAGATCTCGCAGATCACCCAGGGGCTGAAGGCGATGGCCAAGGAGCTGAACGTGCCGATGCTGGCGCTCTCGCAGCTCTCGCGCGCGGTGGAATCGCGCGAGGACAAGCGCCCGCAGCTGTCGGACCTGCGCGAATCCGGCTCGATCGAGCAGGACGCCGACATCGTGATGTTCATCTACCGCGACGAATACTACGAGCAGAACCGCGCCCCGAAAGAGGCGGCGTTCGACCGCGACGACAAGTTCCACGAGGCCATGGACAAGTGGCAGGCCAACATGGAACGCATGCACAACCGCGCCGAGCTTCTCATCGAAAAGAACCGGCATGGCGCAACCGGCAAAATCGATCTCTACTTTGAAGGCGAGTTCACCCGCTTTGCGGACCTCGATCTGATCCATGACGGAGACTGACCCGGCTTCCCCGGCCGCCGCCGCGACATCCTTTGCCACGGCGCGGCTGGAAATCGACCTCGCGGCCCTGGCCGCCAACTGGCGCGACCTCGCCCGCCGCCACGACGGGCTGGTCGGCGCGGTGGTCAAGGCCGACGCCTACGGGCTGGGGGCGGCGGCCGTGGCTCCGGCGCTGCTGGCGGCCGGCTGCAAGCACTTCTTCACCGCCCAGCTCGCCGAGGCGCTGGCGCTGCGCCCGCTGCTGCCGGGCGCGATGATCACCGCCCTCAGCGGCGCGCCGGCGGGCAGCGAGGAGATGTTCCTCGCGGGCGACATCTGGCCGGTGCTGGTCTCCCTCGACGACCTCGCCCGCTGGCAGGCGGTGGCGCGCCGGGCGGGCCGCAAGCTGCCGGTGCTGCTGCATGTGGATACCGGCATGAACCGCCTCGGCCTCGACCTGCCCGAGCTGGCGGTGCTCACCGCCGAGCCGGCCCGGCTGGGCGGGCTCGACGTGCGCTACGTGATGACCCACCTGACCTCCTCGGAGGACCCCGACGCGCCCTCCAACGCCGAGCAGCTCGCCCGTTTCACCGAGGCCTGCGCCGCCCTGCCGGAAGCGCCGCGCTGCTTCGCCAATTCCTCGGGCATCTTCCTCGGCCCCGACTTCGCCTCCGACCTCGCCCGCCCC